>JANNOC010000297.1:0-2694 GCA_031398865.1 Gemmatimonadota bacterium
AGAGTTACCCGCGCTGGATGCAGCCGGCCGACATCTACCGTTCGCAGAACCTCGGCACCAACGCGATTCATTTTGCGGCGTACCGCGCGCTCGCGAACATGTCCCGTGCACTCGGCGAGCCCGCCGCGCGCTGGGATATCGTCGCGGACTCCATCCGCGAGGGAATGAGCGCACACCTCTGGCAGCCGGACCGCGGCTGGTACGGGCAGTACCGCTACGGGCGCACGCATCTGGTGCTGTCGCCACGCGCCGAAGGGCTCGGCGCGTCGCTCGCGTCCATTTACGGGGCGGCATCACTGGAGCAGCGTCAGGCGCTGATCGCACGCGCGCCGGTCGTCGCGTTCGGTACGCCGACGTTCTGGCCGTATATCGCGGGCGAGCGGCTCTATCACAACGCCACCATCTGGCCCTTCGTCACCGCGTACTGGACGTGGGCGTCCGCCGAGGGCGGGAATACGCGCGCGGTGCAGCACGGTCTCGACGCGAACACCCGTGCGGCCGCGCTGTTTCTCACCAACAAGGAGAACATCGTCGCGTCCACCGGGCATTACGAGGGTACCGCGTTGAATTCTGACCGGCAACTGTGGAGCGTGGCCGGGACGCTCGCGGGCACTTACCGTCTGCTCTTCGGCATGCGGCTGGAGCCGGAGCAGCTGGCCTTCCGGCCGATGATTCCGCCGTCGTACGGTGGCGAACGGACGCTGCGCGGCCTGCGGTACCGTAACGCGCTGCTCACTGTCACGGTGCGCGGTCATGGCGACGGCGTGGCTGCGGCGCGGCTTGACGGACGTGCGATCGAACGCGCGGAGATCCCCGCGTCGCTCACCGGGCCGCATACTCTCGAGATCACGATGAATGACCGCTGGCCCGCCGCCGCGATCAACATGGTGCAGAACCGCTTCGCTCCCGCCACGCCGAAGGCCCAACTGCGAGCCGGCGCGCTGACGTGGAGCGTGGTGCCACGCGCGGTGCGATACGTCGTGTATCGCAACGGGCGTGCGGTGACGCGCACTGCCCGAACGCGCACCGTGGTGCGACGCGCCGACGGGCTCGATGAGTATCAGGTGCTCGCCGTGAACGCGGCGGGCGACGAATCCTTTCTGAGCGAGCCGCTGCGCGTCGTCGCGCCCGCCGCGCAGCTCACGGTCAAGCCGGAGGGCGGCATTCTCGAGAGCGAGCACGAAGGCTACACCGGAGCCGGCTACCTGCGCCTGACGACGCAGACGAACACGTCGGTGACCATGACCGTGCAGATCCCGCGCGAGGGCACATACGCGGTGGACGCACGCTACGCCAACGGGAATGGCCCGGTGAACACCGAAGACAAGGTCGCCGTGCGCACGCTGCTCGTGGACGGTGATACGATCGCGGTGCTCGTCATGCCGCAGCAGGGCGTGAACCGCTGGAGCGACTGGGGGTGGAGCAACGCGCCGCAGCTACGGCTGGCGGCCGGCGCGCACACGATCACGCTCGCGTACACGGCGCACGACGAGAACATGAACAGACGCGAGAACACGGCGCTGCTCGACCACGTTCGGCTGACGCGGCTGGCAGAGGACCGGCCACCGCGCGGCCGGTCGCTGCCTGCTACCGGTCCGCGTTAGGCCGGCTCGGCGACTCGACTCTCAACGTCAGGCGCCCCTCAGGGCGTCCGCGCGCGTGCTGATGGAGTCGCGGAAAGATCGAAGAGATACCCTTGCATCGGCGCGAGTGTACGAAGCGGGACGTAGCCGTCGAGCCGCCCGTCGTTCGCGATGCGCAGCGCCGTCGCCGGTGTGCCGCCCAGAAGACTGCGTAGCGTCCAGCGGCCCGCGGGAAGCGCGCCAGTTTCCGACACGAGTGAGATGTCGCGCAGAGGTGTGGCGCGCAAATTCGCGACGACCAGAACCACACGGTTGCCCGTGCGCCGGAGATACGCCGCGACCCCTGCGTCACTGGCGGTGAGCGGCACCAGCTCGCCCTCAGCGAGCGCGGAATGCCGAGCGCGCAGGTGAATGAGCCGGCGGTGCAGATTCAGCAGCGATGCCGGGTCGGTGTCCTGCGACGCCACTGTGGTCTCCAGCGAATCGTCCTGCAGGCGCTGCCAGGCCGTGCCGCGCGTGAAGCCCGCACCCTTGGCGCGACTCCACTGCATCGGCGTACGGAGCCGCTCGTCCGGCTTCGTACCGATCATGCCGATTTCCTCGCCGTAGTACACGAACGGCACACCGGGCATCGTGAGCAGCAGGAACGCCGCGACACGTGCTTTCGCCCGGTCTCCGCCCAGTTCCGTGCGCGTGCGCGGCTGATCGTGGTTACGCAGAAAAGGCGACCAGCGGCCCGGCGGCACCTCGCGCTGCAAGCGCAGCACCGGCGGCAGCAGCCCTTTGGCCGATCCGGCACGCACCGCCGCAATCATGCTGTCGGCGACCTCGAAGGCGAAGTACGAGTCGAGCTGGTCAGGATAGTAGCCCAGCAGCTCGCGCGTGCTGTCCGACACCTCGCCGACCATGTACGCGCCCGGCTTCACGGAGCGGACGTACGCCGCATACTCGCGCAGCACGGCGTGCGTGCCCGGCGTGTGATTGATGCGGCCGTTCTCCTCGACGAGATAGGGAATCGCGTCGAGGCGGAAGCCATCCACACCCATGTCCACCAGCCAGAAGCGCGCGATTTTCTTCATCTCCTCGAGCACGGGCGGATGCGCGTAGTTCA
>JANNOC010000421.1:0-2530 GCA_031398865.1 Gemmatimonadota bacterium
CGAGTGCGTGAGGGCTTGTCTCGCCTACGCGGCTGAGCGTGAGCGCCGTACCCTCAGCACGCCCGCCGCGTGAGATGACTCGGCTCTTCTTCGATGAGCCGCTGTCGGAGGGGAGACGCGCCTGCTCGACGCTGCACGACGACACGTGACGACTGGCAATGCGCGGCTCGACCCCGCCGTTCGTCGGCCCGGCAAGCTCGTCACGCGGTGGCGCCTGCGAGTGAACGTGGACGTCAGTGAATTCGACCAGCGCGCGGACGTTCTGTGATCCGCAAACAGGACATCCTCGATCGATCGGTCGAATGGCAGCTTCGTCCCGAAGCCGTGGAAAAGGATTATGTCCTCGGCTGCTGCTTGCCGGTCTGGCCCAGATGCCTTTCGAAATTATTTGACCGCAGCGCCGGCGAGATTCTCACTCGCGGCCAGCACCTGACCGCCCATCACACCACGAGCGGCCAGAGATGCCGTGGCCCTCTTCAAGTCGTCGTCGCGTCGCCCAATCGCATGCTCGCTCGCTTGGGGTGAAAACGTGGCCGACTCCACGCTCAAACTCAGGACTGGGCGACCATGCCATAGGAGGGGCAGCAGAATACGCGAAATGTCTCACTCCTCCCGGGTAGGACACGTGTCTTGACATATGGCAAGGTGGCGGCTATACTTGCACCTAGTTGAGTTTCTTGAAACGGCTGCTATGGTGCACACCACAGACGAAAGTAGACGCTTATCCGCCGGGATTCTTGGCCTCGGACAGCGAGGCCCTATTACAACCACATTTGACGGAAAGCTCAAGTTCAGGAGCCATTACAATGCTCGAAACGAATTCAGTCACCTTAACGCGCGGCAAGCGCGACCGCGAAGCAATCACGCCACGAGCGATCGCCTCTTTGCGTCAGAAGCTCGAACTCAGCCAAGAACGGATGGGGCGCCTGGCCGGCGTGTCCATGCGAACTGTGGCGCGCTGGGAGAACGGCGATGTTGAGCCAGAGCCCCTGCTTAAGAAGAGGCTCGCCGGCCTCAGTGTCGTGGTGCGCGCGCTGGAGCACATGGGCGATCCCGCCGACATCGTGGGATGGCTCGAAACGCCTGATCCCCGCTTCCACAATCAGCCGCCCGTCGATCTCCTCGGCTCCTCGCACGCAACCGCGGAGCTGCTTGAGTCGATCAAGCAATGGGGGAAGGGCGACCTCTCGTAAGGCCACTTGGGGGCATGCATGAGTGCCCCCGACCTACGACTACCGCCGAGCCTTCTGCCGGACGCCGTCACAAAAGCCAGAGGGATACGCGTCACGGGACCGTACTATCGAGCCGTTCCGTCAGGCTACCGTCTCGACCTCACGCTACCGAAGAAAGCGTATCCAGGCTACGACAGCCGCGCTTCCGTTCCCGGGATCGTCCACGGTTTGTATCTCGCCTCCGGTCCGAAAACGACGATGTGCGAAGTGTGGTCGCCCGTCAAGGATGGCTGGCAGAAGAAGGACCTGTACAGCGTCGCCGTAGACGTCTCGAATATCTTCGACCTGCGAGACATGGCCGCAACACCTTGGATCATGCACGACTGCTTTCACCTGGGACATCCGCCAAACCGGGCACACAGGAACTACGCGGCTTGGCACTACCTCACGTATGCGGTCTGGTCCGCCGGCTTCGCTGGGATCATCTGGAAATCGCAACGCTACGCGGGTGACGTGCTTTGCGTCTACACGCTCGAGGAACGCTCTTTCGTGAGGAAGGGCAAGCTTCTCGAAAGAGCTATTCGGCCTGATGAATGGCTGAAGAAGAATCCGTAGTCACCCACGCGACCCGGAGCGGGCTTGGTGGCCTGGCGCGTACTAGAAAGGGCTCCATTTAGAGGGGAGCCTTGCTCCTCGGTCATGAGCCGAAGGAGATCAGCTTGGTACCTCGTCTGGTTGCGAACCAGGAAATCAACTGCAAGCCCAACGATGTTGCGCTTATAGTCATCCCAGTCGAGCCGCCCTAGAATTGCCGCGTCGCTCAACGTTGACGTGAGGAAGCTCCGCAGGTCGCACTTGTACCAGTAGACGTCCGTGAGGGCCTGCTTCGACGCAACGATGGCGGCCGACGAGATCTTCTTGTCGCTCATGTCTTCCCAACGGGATTGGCCTTCCAGGCGCACAACGGCAATCCGATCCACCAGTTCCTTGTGCTTTGGTTGGCCGTTCTCCGTGAGTTCCGTCGCGTACTGTTCGAAGCGCTTCAGGAACACGTCCAGCTTGCCATCCGGAAATCAGCCCTGCGCCGAACGCCGCTCCTTGAGAGCCTCGACGACTTCCGCCGTCTTCACCTGCAGCCGCCTGGCCAGAATGGCGTTCTTTGCGGCATGTTCGCAGGCTTTGCCGAGTTCCGCGTGGCTCAGTCCCTCGGCGGCATTCAGCACAGCCTTCCAGCCCAGCCGCGACGTCTTCAGCAGCGCGAGACGCGACCGAAGCACTTGCTCGGTCACCGCACGGGTGGGCAGGCCGTACTCGATCACCGCATCGAACCTCCTGAGCAATGCGCGGTCGAGGAGGGC
>JANNOC010000433.1:0-4625 GCA_031398865.1 Gemmatimonadota bacterium
GGCATACCATATACAGGCGCGTCGGCATGGTCCACGGCCATCTGCCTGCGAAAGCATCAGGTCAACGCCGGACTCGCGCGCCTCGGCCTGCCGGTACCGCCGTTCGCGGTGGTTCGCCCCGGTGACCCGATCCCGAGCGTGGGTTTCCCGGCCATCTGCAAGCCGGCGGAGGAAGACGCATCGCTCGGCGTGGAGCAGCGCTCCGTGGTGCGCACCATGCGCGCGCTTGCGGCACGAGTGACGGCGATGCACGAGCGCTGGAATGAAGTGCTCATCCAGCGCTATGTGGACGGCCGCGAAGTCAATGTCGGTATCGTCGGCGATCGCGTGCTCCCCATCGCGGAGATCAACTTCGGCGCGATGCCCCGCGGCATGTGGCGCATCGTCACCTATCGCTCGAAGTGGGAAGAAGGGAGCGACGAGGATCTCGGCGCGCAGCCGAGCTGTCCCGCGGAGCTGTCGCCGGCTCTGGAGGCCGAACTGGCTCGCATCGCGATGGAAGCCTGGCGCGCGGTCGGTGGCAACGGCTACGGTCGGGTGGATTTCCGCATCGACCGCGCCGGGCGCCCGTGGCTCCTCGAGGTCAACGCCAATCCGGACTTCGCGCCGACCGCCGGTCTCGCGCGCATGGCGCGTACCGCCGGCATGGAGTACGTGGATCTCGTGCGCGAGCTATGCACGCTCGCATTGTACGACCGCGGCGCATGCGCGCCCGATCGCTGGGCCGTCGCGTGGCGACTGTCCGGCATTCCCGACGCCGTGGCGCTCGCCGCGGTGGGCGAGCGTTAGGTACCGACGCCGATGCGCCGTGCTGCGATCTCGCCCGTGATGGTTCGGGCGTCCCGGAGGCGCTCGGCGTTTCGACGTTCTGCTTCCCTGCCAGTCGCGATCGTCAATCGCACACGCATCGGCCCGCTGGGACGGCAGCATCGCGGGCGTGTGCAGGAAATCCTCCAGCGCACCAGCGTCTTTCGTCCTGAAGAGATCGAGATCGCGCTCGAACTGTTCGACGCAACCTATCCCGCGTCCGATTCGTCGGCAGCTTTCGACATTTCCATCACTCCTCACTCCACTCCCCTCAGCTCCGACTACACCTTCCTCGGCGCCTTCACCCCGGAAGACGAGCTGATCGGGTTCGCCTGCTACGGCCCCACACCGGACACCGACCGCACCTACGATCTGTACTGGATCGCGGTCGACCCGGCTTCACAAGGCGGCGGCAGCGGAACCATCCTCCTCCTCGAGGTCGAACGAAGGTTACAGGGACTGAACGCCCGAATGCTGGTCGTCGAAACATCGTCCCGATCCGAGTATGCGGCGACGCGAGGCTTCTATCTGCGTCATGCATACGCCGAGGCGGCGCGCACGAAGGATTTCTACGCCCCCGCCGACGACAGGATCATCTTCACGAAACGGTTCCCCCCACCATCGCGCCCCGTCGAGGGGCATGGAGTGAAGTCACCATGAGTGACTGGCAACGCATTATCCGGGAAGAGAGCATCGCGACGCTCGAGAAGCTCGCGGACAAGTTCGGCCGCGAGAACATCGACGTTGAAGGGCTCGCTCCCGCGTTCGATAACTTTCAGATGCGCATCACCCCCGCCGCCCTGGATCTCATCAAGGAGGTCGGCGACCCGATGTGGCAGCAGTACATCCCCACCGTCCAGGAACTGGACATCGTGGACGGCGTCATCGACTCACTGGACGAGGACGCCGATTCGCCGGTGCCGAACATCACGCACCGCTACCCGGACCGGGCGCTCTTTCTGGTGAGCCCGGTGTGCGCGTCGTACTGCCGCTTCTGCACGCGGCGCCGCAAGGTCGGCGACCCGGAGAAGATCCCGCTCAATCAGTTCGATTCCGCCTTCGCGTATCTCCGCGAACACACGGAGATTCGCGACGTCATCATGAGTGGCGGGGACCCGATGATGTTGAGCGACCGGCGGCTGGAGTACTTCTTTCAGAAGCTGCGCGAGATCCCGCACATCGAGATCATCCGGATCGGAAGCCGCATCACCTCACACCTGCCGGAGCGGATCACACCCGAGTTCTGTGAGATGGTTCAGAAGTACCACCCGGTATTCATGAACACGCACTTCAATCATCCGGACGAGCTGACGCCGGCGGCGGTAGCCGCTCTCGACCGTCTCTCCAGGGCGGGAATTCCGCTCGGGTGCCAGACGGTGCTGCTCAAGGGCGTGAACGATGACCCGAAGATCATGATGGAGCTGATGCACCGGCTCCTGAAGGCGCGAGTGCGCCCCTACTACATCTACATGGCCGATCAGGTCGCGGGCGGCGAGCACTTCCGCACGACCGTGCAGAAAGGTCTCGAGATCGTGAAGGCGTTGCGCGGCTGGACGTCAGGACTCGCGGTACCGCATTTCGTCATCGACGCGCCTGGCGGCGGCGGCAAGGTGCCGCTTCTCCCCGAATACGTGGAAGAGATCAACGACGACGAAGTCGTATTCCGGAACTACGAGGGTAAGCGCTTCGTCTACAAGCAGCCGCGCCAGGTTGCGGCGGTGGCCGGCATCGCGGCTGAGGAAACGGGCATCGTTCCCATCGGCACGGGGAAGAAAAGGTCGAAGCGAGCGGCGAAGCCCCGCAAGTCGGCCGCGGGGTAATCCCGGCGACGCGGGAACGGAGTGCGACGGGCGAGGCCACTGGCCTCGCCCGTCGTGCGTCAGCGGCCCTGCGCTCCGCTGTGCGCCGGCACCTTGGCATTCTGCCGCGCCATCGCGTCTCGCACCGCGGCAATCAGCTCGGTGTGCCGATACGGTTTCTGCAGGAACCCCGCGAGTCCTTTCACCGCGCGCGACGCTTCCCGGCGATCGTATCCGCTGGAGAGAATCACGCGCACGTCGCTGCGAATGCGCCGCAATTCGACGAAGGTCTCCTCGCCGTTCAGATTCGGCATCATCATGTCCAGCAGGACGAGCACGACGTCATCCGCGTTGCGGCGGAACACCTCCAGCGCGTCGTTGCCGTCCGCGGCGGTGAGCACCGAGAAGCCGGCGGTCTCGAGCACGCGCGCGGCGGTGAGGCGCACGGACGGCTCGTCGTCGACGACCAGGACGGTGCCGTGTCCGCGCCAGCCGTTCAGCGGTGCGGAGGGCACCGGCGCCATTTCCGGCGCCAGGGCGGCGGACTCCGCCGCAGGCAGCAGCAGCCGAAAAGTGGAGCCTTCACCCGGTGTGCTCGCCACCGTGATCGCGCCGCGGTGGCCGCGCACGATGCCTAACGTCGCCGCCAGTCCCAGCCCGCGGCCGGTGAACTTGGTGGTGTAGAAGGGATCGAAGATCCGCGACTGGGTGTCCGCGCTCATCCCGCAGCCGGTGTCCGCGACTTCGAGGTACACGTACTTCCCTCCCGCCAGGCCATCATTGAAGGGCATGGAGGAGAGATACGGTTCGTCGGCGAACATGACTCCCGTGCTCACCGTGATCGTGCCCGGCCGGTCGCCGATGGCGTCGGAGGCGTTGGTGATCAGATTCATCACCACCTGCCGCAGCTGGGTAGCGTCTCCTTCCACCAGGGGCAGCTGGTCGGCAAAGTGAAACTTAAGCGTCGCCTTCTTCGAGATGACGGAGCCGAGCAGGGTCGCCATCTCGTCGACGAGATTCGAGAGGCCGAGCTGCTGCACCATGAACTTGCCACGCCCGGAGTAGGCGAGCATCTGTCGCGTCAACTCCGCCGCCCGCACCGCCGCCGTTTCGATGGTGTGCACGTGCGCTTGCAGCGGCGATTCCGTGGCGAGCTGCATGCGCACGAGGCTCGCGTTGCCCAGCACCGCGGCCAGCAGGTTGTTGAAGTCGTGGGCGATTCCGCCCGCGAGCACCCCAAGGCTCTCGAGCTTCTGCGCCTGTTGCATCTGCGTCTGCAGTCGCTGGCGATCGCTCTGGTCGCGCGCGACGGCGATGACGACGTCCTGTCCGTTGTAGACGGCCTTGGTCAGCGACACTTCCGCGGGAAAGGATTCGCCGTTCTTCCGCCGGCCCCACCAGTCGTATCGCGTCGGCAGCCCGGCCAGCGTGCGCTGGAAGTGCGCGCGCGTCGCCTCCATGTCCACCTTCGCGTGATCCGCGAGCGCGGCGGGTGTCTTCCCGAGGATCTCGTCGCGGGTCATCCCGTACATCGCGCACACCGCCGGGTTGATATCCAGGAAGCGCCCGTCCTGATCCTGGATGTACACCGCGTCGGTGATGCTTTCGAACAGGCTGCGGTAGCTGGCTTCGGAGCTGCGCAGCAACTCCTCGGCGCGCCGCCGCTCGCTGATGAGTGACGCAACCATGAGCGCGGTAAAGGTCACCACGGCGATGAAGACCTGCACCGTGACGAGGCTGGAATGCACCGTGTCTCGCACGAAGACACCGTGACCCAGCGAGGTGTGCCACACGGCGATCGCCGCGACCAGCACCGTCGTCGCCAGCGCGCCGACCTGCCCGAAACGAATGGCACCCCAGATCACCAGCGGGATCATGATGTATCCCAGCGGGTGCAGCAGCGGGCGCGACGTGGAGTGCGCGCCGAAGACGAGCCATCCGAGCAGCAGTATACCGCCCAGCAGGATGCAGAACTCGCGCACGTGTCCCGTGAACATGGAGCGGCTTGCCGGGCGCGAC
>JANNOC010000464.1:0-18921 GCA_031398865.1 Gemmatimonadota bacterium
GCCGCACCTGGGTGCCGGTCTCGACCGGCATGCGCGTGATCTGTCCCGACGCCTTCGACTTGACCTCGATGACGTTGATGGGCTCGACCACCCCGGTTGCCTCCGCGTCCACGACGATGTCGCGCCGCTCGATCGCGGCGGTCTGAATCGCCGACGCCTGCTCTTTCTTCTTCGCGCAGCCGAGCACGCTGCCCAGCAGCAACACCGCTGCGATGGTATGTCTGGTCACTCCGATCTCCCCGAAAAACGGCTGTTGATGGTTCGTCGTCCTACAGTTCCTTTCCTACCACTGCCTCGATCTGCGCCTTCGCGACGCGATAGTCGTAGCGCGCCGCGATGAGTGCCGCGCGGGCCTGATTCAACTGCGTGAGCGATGTCAGGACATCGAGCAGTGTGGAGGCGCCGACCGCGTACCGCTGCTGCTGCACGCGGAGATCCTCCTCGGCGGCCCGTACCGAGGCCTGTTGAATCGCCATGCGCAGGTCGGCGCTGCGCATCGCGCCGACGTACTGCACGAGATTCTGCCGAGCAAAAAAGCGCGCGTCCCGCACCGCGGCTTCGGCAACGTCCTCCACCACTTCCGCGCGGACCACGGACTCCTCGCGCGTGAGCTGATTGAACAGCGGATACGAAAGCGAGAGCCGCAGCGAGCCGTTGTAGTTGTACGACGAACACCGCTGCGCGGGGTTTGTCTGAGTCGGACACGCGACATCGTCGCCGAGACCAAAGCGGCTGTCGGCCCCGCTGCCGCTGCGCGAATATCCGGCGCTGACGGTGGGCAGATACGGAGTCTTCGCCGCCTTGCGCGACGCGCGCGCGGCGACGAGCGCGGCCTCTGCCTGACGAATCGCGGGGCCCGTCTCGGCCAGAGATGCCAGCGCGACGCTGTCCACCTGCGCCGTCGCGACCGCCATGGTGTCCTCAACCGATGCGGTGACCAGTTCCGGCGACGCCACGAGCCGCGTGAGCGTCGCGTTTGCCACCTGCAGAGAGTTCCGTGCGGTGATGAGCGCGAGCTGCGCGTTGCCCACCTGGATCAGCGAGCGCAGTGAATCCGACTTGGTCGCCGCACCGGCGGCGACGCGGGCCGTCGAGGCGCGCAGTTGCTGCTCCGCCTGCTGGAGCTGGGCCTGCGCCGCCCCTTCGGACTCGCGCGCGCCGAGGACGTTGAAGAACTGCTGCTTCACGTCGAGCGCGACGCGGTAGCGCTGCGCGATCTCGCTCGCTTCCGCCGAGTTCACGTTTGCCTTGGCGGCGCCGAGCGAGAAGAACCGGCGTCCGCCGTCGAACAACTCGAGGTTGAAGTTCAAGCCGTTGTTGTACGCCCACTCTTCGGCCAGCGTGACCTGCTCCCCGTTCTGATTGATGCGCGTGCGGTCGCCCTCGCCCGTGAACTGCCGGTTCGCGCCGAACGACACCGAGGCGCTGGGAATGAACGCGGCGTACGCCGATCGCACACCCGCGGCGCTCGACCTGAGTTGCCCGCGCGCCTGCACCGCCGAGGGCGCGTTGCGCTGCGCCAGCCGAATGGCTTCCTCAAGCCCGATAGGACGCGCGGTCGTCTCCGCCAGGGTCTGCGCGCCAAGCAGCGCCGGGAACGCGCAGCAGAGCAGTGCCCAGCGCAGCGTCATGGCCTCCCTCCGGGCTTCTGTGACTTGATCTTGAGCTTGAAGTGCATTTCCTGAAAGCGCGCGCGTTGCCGGTCATCGAGAAGGCGCGAGATCTGCTGCCGCGCCGTATCGCCCACCGCGTCCAGTCGTGGCCGAACCGGCGCCATGATCGCGGACATCTGGCGATGTCGCACGTCGAGAATCGTGTCGATCGCGGCGCGCTGCGCCGCCGTGAGCTCGAGATCCCGGGCCAGACTCTCACGCATTCCCCGTGAGTCCCTGGGACCGCACCCGCGCTCCCGCTCGAGCACGCGGGTGGCGCTGAAACCGAGGGCACCGCCGATGAGGAGCGCGCCAAACAGAAACATCAGCGCGAGATGCCTGGAACCGTGCATACCGTACTCCTTAGTGTGTAATCAGGTACTCGAGGGTTGCCTCGCGCGCGGAGGCCGAGCCGCCTTCGCTGGCCACGGGAAGTGTCTCGACGGGCGATGCGGCCACGGCTTGATACAGCGTCTGCGCGTCGGCCGACCCGGCCCAGCGCAACGACATCGCCGTGAGCAGCAAGCTCGCCGCCGCCGCAAACATCCCCGTGCGGACCCAGCCGCCGAACGGTTGCCACCACGCATCGTGGTCCGCGCCGGCGATGCCCGCCATGATGCGCACCTCGAGGGCGTGCCAGTACGAATCATCCGCCGGTGGCGCGAATCGCTCGCGCAGCAGGCGCGTCACCGTCTCGTCCGCACGGAACTCCGATCGCTCGTCAGTCATCGCTCCCTCCGAAATTCGCCCAACGACCTGCGCAGAGCCGCCCGCGCATGATGCAGGTCCGACCGTGCCGTGCCTTCGGGAATGCCGAGGATCTCGCCGATCTCCGCATGATTGAAACCCTCCACGTCGTGCAACACGACTACCGAGCACTGCCGCGACGGCAGCGTGGCGAGCGCCTCGTCCAATCGCCTGCGCAGTTCGTCCGCCTCCCCAGGATCGCGAAACGGGCTCGCGATCGCCGCCGGCAGCTCGTCCCACGACCGCACCTTGCGTCGCCGCGTGAGATCCAACGCCGCGTTGGCAACAATCCTGTACAGCCAGCTTCCAAAGGCCTGATCCGGCCGAAACCGATCCAGTGCGCGAAACGCATGCAGAAAGCCATCCTGCAACGCATCCTCGGCGTCGTGATGCGTGCCGACGATAGAGCGGGCCACCGCGTACGCACGGCGCTGGTGCAGCCTTACGAGGGCCGCAAACGCATCCGTGCTTCCGTCGCGCGCCGCGATGGCCAGCCCGCGCTCATCAGGCGCGGGGCGGTCGTCACTGTTCGGCGCCAGCACGGTCACGTATGCGAGAGATGCGACGCCGCTCATTGCACCAGGTAGCAGGATGTTCTCGGCAGGCATACGCATGCGGACGCCGGAACGTTGAGGGTGCCACGGCAAGCGCTGCAAACGCCCGGCGAAGCCGGGTTCAGGCGAGCCCGATCGACTCGGCGCGCTCCCGCATCGCGCCGATGACGAACTCGATGTGCTCGTCCAGGGAGACGCCGAGCTCACTCGCGCCCTGCTCGATGTCCTCCCGGCTCACACCCCGTGCGAACGCCTTGTCCCTCATTTTCTTGCGAACCGACTTGAGCTCCACGTCGCGGACACTGCGCGACGGCTTCACCAGCGCCGTCGCGGTGATCAGGCCCGTGAGCTCATCGACGGCGAAGAGCGCCTGCGCCATGCGCGTGGTGCGCGGGACACCGCTGTAGCTGGCGTGGCCGAGGATGGCGTCGAGAATATCCTCGGGGTATCCGAGCGACCGGAGGATGCGCACACCCTCGGCGGGATGCTCGTCGGTGGGCGAGTGCGACGCGTTCGGGAAGCGCTCATAGTCAAAATCATGAATCAAGCCGGTGAGTCCCCACCGCTCGGCGTCCTCACCGTACCGCGCCGCGTACGCGCGCATCGCGGCTTCCACCGCGAGCATGTGCTTGCGCAGGGAATCGCTTGCGGTGTACGACTGCATCAGTGCGAGCGCGCTCTCGCGCGACGGGAGCGGCATCACCTCAGTGCTGCGGCGCGGCCTTCACCTCGGCGGAGTGCGAGGCCTTGCTGGCACTGGTCAGCTTCACGATGCCGAACATGAGGGCGAAGATGACGACAGCGCCGACGATGAGCCCGGTCAGCGCGGCGCCAAGGTCCGTCTTGGCGTGGGGCGCCGCGGCGTGCTTCTCCCCAGCCGGATGCTGCGCGCTCATGCGACGCGCACCTTGGTCATGACGTCGTTCGGCTTGATCTGCTTCATCACATCGAGTCCTTCGCAGATCTTTCCGAACACCGTATGCACGCCGTTGAGATGTCTGGTGTTCGTCTCGCTCAGCACCATGAAGAACTGACTCCCCCCCGTGTTCGGGCCGGCATGCGCCATGGAGAGCGAGCCGAGCTCGTGCAGCATCGGATTGCCCTTGGTCTCGCACTTGATCTTGTAGCCGGGCCCGCCGGTCCCCACGCGTGCGTCGCCCGCGGGAAGATCGCGCGAATATGGGTCGCCGCCCTGGACGACGAACTCCGGGATGACGCGATGGAACTTGATGCCGTCGTAGTACGCGGCGTTTGCCAGCTTCTCGAAGTTCGCGACCGTATTCGGCGCTTCCGTCTCGAAGAGGTCCGCGACGATGACGCCGCGATTGGTTTCGAAGGTGGCTTTCTTGCCCATACGCATCCGGATGAAGGTCAGCGGGAAAGCTAGCGACCGCGTGCGCGGGCCAACAGCGCCGGCGCGCCAAGCGTCCGCGCCGAAGGGCAGATGTCGGTGAGGACGCACTCCCCGCAGCGCGGCGCGCGCGCAATACAGGTCCGACGCCCGTGCCATATCAGGAGATGGGCCAGCATCGTCCAGCACTCGCGGGGAAACAACGGGATGAGATCCGCCTCGATGCGCAGCGGCTCCGTTTCTCTCGTCAGGCCCAGGCGCAGGCTGACGCGCGCGACGTGCGTATCAACGACCACGCCCTCATTCTTTCCAAAGGCGTTGCCCAGCACGACGTTCGCCGTTTTGCGCCCCACACCAGGAAGCTCGACCAGCGCGTCCATGCTGTCGGGGACCGCGCCGCGATGGTGTTCGACGAGCGCTTTCGCCATGCCGATGATGCTTTTCGTCTTGGCGCGGAAAAACCCCGTGCTCTTGATGATGCGCTCGACGTCGTCCGGGTTCGCATCGGCGAGGGCACGCGGGGTGGGATACTCCTTGAACAGCTCCGGCGTCACCATGGTGACGCGCTTGTCGGTGCACTGCGCGCTGAGGATGGTGGCGACCAACAGCTGCAGCGGCGATGTGAAGTCGAGCTCGCAGTGGGCGTCGGGATATTCTTTCGAGAGGCGCTCGTACACTTCCGTGGCGCGCGCGCCGATCGCGGCTTTGCGGACACCCACCTTCCTGCGCACAGGTGCCGCGGCTGACGCGCCCGGCGCGCCACGGCGCCCGGCGGGCACTACTCGTCCTCGACGCCCGCTGCCTCGCGCAACCGGCTAATCAGCGCATGCAGCTGCGCCTCGGTGGCGTCGATTTCGCCCGCGGCGCCCTCGACGTCGAGCAGGCCGGCGCGCATGGAGATGGCGAGTTGGTTGAGATATCGGATCTTCGCCAGGATCTCCTCGGTCACTCGGCGCAATGCCTTATAGCGACGCTTCTCGGCGAGGGCGCGCCTGTATCGCTCGGTGAGCTGCTTCGCGTCGAAAGCGCGAGCGAGCACGAGGCACTGGTCCTTGGTGTTCCCTGGCAGAGCGCCACGGTCGGGGAAACCGACGTCGTCCCACGCCTCGTCGGCAAAATACAGGCGGCCAACGTATTCAATGCCGTCGAATCCGACCCGGCAGGACACGTTGAAGCGCCGGTCGTCCACTTCGATGGTCCCGATGTGCGTGAACGCGAGATCGTCGTGCGATGACATGAGCGGTTGGTGGCTGTTGGCTAGCGGCGGACGGCAGTTGGTGCCGCGCGCAGGAACGATCGCACGGCGGAAAATAGCACGGCGGGTTGTTCGACGTAGGGGACGTGGCCGGAGTCTTCGATGATCACGAGGCGTGCGCCGAGTGCCCGTGCGGCTGCTTCCGATGATTCGAGCGGGATCGGATCCTCGCGACCGTGAATTACGAGCGTCGGCACGTGAACGGAGGCGAGGTCCGCCGAGAGGTCGAAGTCTCCGAGGCTTTCCCACACGGACTGCTGCACGCGTCCCTGGACACGAAACGGCGTGAGATCATGCGCGCGCTCGGGCTTCGCGAAATATCCCGCGACGCTCAGCTCGAAGGTGCGCTGCCGGTACTCGTCCGGCGCGCTTTCGCGCAAGCCTGACGTTCCCAGCTCTGTTCGCAGTCGCTGCACGGCTTCCCCCTGCTGCCGCCTGGTGAACTCGCTCTCGAAACGCTCTCGAAAGTGGAGCGAGATCGGCGCAGGGTCAATGAGGACGAGGCGCGCCACCGGCGGCAGCACGTCGTGTCGGGTCTGCTCGATGAGGTACAGCATGGCCAGCAGCGCTCCCCAGGAATATCCGAGCAGCGTCAGCGGCTCGGCACCGAGCTCGTGGACGACCAGCCCGAGATCCTCGACATGCGTGCGCCATGTGACGGGCGTCGGGTCACGCGTCTTCGAGCGCCCACCACCACGCTGGTCGTAGAAGAGCAGATCGAAGTCGCTGGCGAGCTCGAGCATCTGCGGAAGGAGATAGTCGTGGTGCGCACCTGGTCCGCCATGGAGGACGAGCAACCGGGGCGCGCCTTCCGGACCGTACGTCGCCCAGTACAGCGGCACCGGGGTGCTCGTTGTCGTTCCGGTCGCGCGAGGCGGGGGGATCGCGAGGCTCACTGGCGCTGCCTCACGTGACACTTGCGGCGACGCGGACGGTGCCGAGAGCTCCACGCGTGCAGGGGCGGCATGGGGAATCGCAGGCGCGCGCGCCGATCGCCTAACGCGCGGCGCGGGTGGCGGGCGATGTCCCACCCTTGTAGACAACACCGTCCTTCATGACGAAGACCGTGGACTCCAGCCGCTTCACGTCGGCCAGCGGATCGCCGGCGACGGCAACGACGTCGGCCAGTTTGCCCGCGGCGAGAGTGCCGATGCGGCTCTCCCATCCGAGCAACTTGGCGGCGCTCGACGTTCCCGCCACGATCGCCTGCATCGGCGACAATCCTCCCCATTCGACAAGCAGGGTGAACTCGTGGCCATTGGTGCCGTGCGGAATCACGCCCGCGTCGGTGCCGAGCACGATGGGCACGCGATGGGCCGCGGCCAGCCTCACACCGGTGCGCATGCCCGCTGCCGCCGCCAGCGCCTTTTCGGCGCGCAGACCGGTGAGCACGCCGTTCTTCGCGAAGCGCTCCACGGCTTCACCCGCCATGAGCGTCGGGACGAGATACGTGCCGCGCGCGGCCATGAGTGTCGCTCCCTCCTTGTCGAGGAAGGAGCCATGTTCGATCGAGGCGACGCCGGCGCGCGTCGCGATCTTGATCCCCTCGGTGCCATGCGCGTGCGCCGCCACTTTGCGCTCGTGATTCGCGGCCTCGTCCACCATCGCCTTCATCTCCTCGTACCCGTACTGCGTCGTCCCGACCGCATCACCCTCGGAGAGGACGCCGCCTGTCGCGCACGTCTTGATGACGTCGGCGCCGTACTTCACCTGATACCGCACCGCGGCGCGCACGGCATCCGGTCCGTCCGCGATGCCGGTGCGGACGTCGCCCTCCATGAGACCCGGCCGGAACGCGTTGTTGTCGCAGTGTCCGCCCGTGATGCCCAGCGAGTGTCCGGCCACCTGCATCCGCGGGCCGGGGATGCGGCCCTCGTTGATCGCCTGGCGTAGGGCGAGATCGTGGAAGTCATTCGCGCCCACGTTCCGCACCGTCGTGAATCCCGCGAGTAGCGTGCGCTCGGCGCTCGGGACCGCGAGAATGGCGCTGTAGCCGGTGAAATCCTTGACGCTCTCGAGATCGTTCCCCGGATCGCCGAGCACTCGCCCGATCATGTGCACGTGCGCATCGATAAAGCCCGGCAGCAGCGTCGCGTCGCCAAGGTCAATCGTGCGTGCGTCCGGCGGCACGCGCATTCCGGAAAACGCGCCGGCGGCGATGATGCGATTGCCGCGCACGATGACGGCTCCGTCGCGCACCGGCGCCGCGCCAGTGCCGTCGATCAGCCGCGCCGCGCGAATGACAGTCGTCGTTGTGGTGTCGGACGCGGTCGGTTGCGCCACGCCGCGCGACGTGACGAGCGCGAGTGACGTGAGCGCGGCGAGCGTGTGAACGAGTTGACGTCGTGTCGGTGCGAATGCGGTCGGCATCGTGCTCATGTCTGGAGGATGAACGATACGGCCTCAGCCGCCACGCTTGCCCAGGGTGACGGTGAGGGGGAGACGCTGCCCGTCGCGCATGACGACGATCGTGATCGTATCGCCAGGCTGGTGCGCGTACAGCGCGTCCGTGTACTGGTACAAGTCCTTGACCGGTTTGCCGCCGAGCTCCACGACGACGTCGCCAGTCTTAAGTCCACCCGTTTCCGCCGGGCTCCCCGCCTGCACGCCCGCAATGCGCAGGCCCTCCCCGCCGCTTGCACCCATGTCCGGGACCGAGCCCAGGTAGGCGCGCGCGCCCTCGCGCGATGCCGGGCCCATGCGCGACGGCTGGGGAGCCGTGCGTGTGAAGGTGAGCGGAGCGGGACGATCGGCGATGTCGCGCACGATGCGCTCGGCCAGCGTCACAACGCGCGCGATGCCGCCGACGAAGACCTTCTCCGCATCGTCGGTGGCGCGATGGTAGTCATCGTGCACGTTGGTGAAGAAGTGCAGCACGGGCAGGTTGCGCGCGTAGAAGGAACTGTGATCGGACGAACCGAAGCCGTCACCGATCGCGGTGATGCGGAGCGTCCCCGCCCGGTTCGCGGAATCCACGATCGCCGGAAGCTCCGCGGCGGTGGCGACGCCGTACACCATGAGGCGATCCTCGCGCAGACGCCCCACCATGTCGAAGTTGAGCATCGCGCGCACACGAGCCAGATCCACCGGCGAATGCTCGACGAAGTATTGCGATCCGAGCAATCCGAGCTCCTCGCCGCTGAAGTGCGCGAGCAGGACTGATCGCCGTGGTGGTCGACGCGCCAGGAGACGTGCGAGCTCCATGATCGCGGCCGTCCCGGAGGCGTTGTCGTCCGCACCGTTGTGAATCGCGTTGCCGGCGTCCGGGTCCAGTGCCCCGACAGTGGAGCGACCGAGGTGATCGAAGTGCGCGCCCAGTACCACGTACTCGTCGCGCAGCTGCCGATCACTGCCGCGGATGAGTGCGACCACGTTCTGCGTGGTCAGCTCAAAGGGCTGGCGGGTGTGCGCGAGCGCGGCCGAACGCGCGACGAAGTACTGCGTCCACCGCGGCCCGCAGGGAACCGGCGACAGCGACGCGCATGCCGCGCGAGACGAGTCCACGACGAGAGGCGCGAGGCCCAGCGCGGAATATCGCCGTGCGATATACGCGGCGGCGCTGTCGTTCCCTGGCGTTCCCGTGGCGCGTCCTTCCAGGGCATCGCTGGCGAGATAGCGCACGTCACGCAGAATGGCCGCGGAATCCGCTGTCGCAAGCGCGCTGACCCCACGCGAGCCGCGGGGAGCGGCGCTGCATGCCGCAAGTGCCAAGACGGCGAGCAGCGTTCTCGCGTAAGGGATTGTTGCAGCGATCATCGTGGGCAGGTTGGGGCGGAGAGCGCGGTAATGGAGAAACGAATGGTATTCCCGGGCGCGGTGCGAAGCCAGCGCCGTGCCGCGCCGTGCCCGCGCTGGCGATTGCCCGTGCTGCTCCCTAATTTTGCGCGGCAACCGCTCGCGACGCACGCTTTCGCGCCCCCCATCCGCTGAATGGATTATTCCGTCACTTTCGCCCGGCATTTTTCGCGGCTCGTCTGGCTATTGCTGCACGAAACCGGAGCCATAGACGAACAGAAGGCGGCTCTGCGTGCGCTCGTCATGGTCTCCAAGGACGGCCCCGTGATCATGGCGTTGAAGGGGTGGCGGCTCGTCGTGAACGGCGTCCCGCTTCCAGACGCACTGACAGGCGTGCAGGACCTCGCGGCGCAGCTGATCGGGCACGCCGTAAAGGAGCTGCGCGTAGACCAGGCGGCCGCCGCGGCGGACCTACTCGGCGTTGCCCGCATCCTCGCGACCGAGGCCGCGCCGGGCGACAGCACCGCGGTGGGGAAGCGTCTCAACGCGCTCGGTGCGAAAACGGTACACGTGGACGATCCCTCAGCGCCCGCGGCGGTCGAGCAGCCGATCAGCGCGCCGCCGATTTCGGACATGATCGCGTACACGACGCCGTCGCCGACCACACAGCCGTGGAAAACGAACGACGCCGGAGTGCGTACCTCGAAGCCGATGTCTGTGCATGCGCTGGAGTCGGGGGACGCCGCAACGCGTAGCTCGACGCCGGTACCCGTACAGCCCAACGATGCGCCCGTGCCCGCTCGCCCGTTAGGCGATGAGGGACGACTGCTGATGTTCTCGGTGGTGCCCGCGGAGGGCTCCGGCGTGCAGCTGTTCGCGCAGATCGACCAGGCGCGCTCGGCGACCATCGTTACCCGGCTGCTCGACGAGCTCGTGACGCTGGCGGAGAGTGCCGCGCGCGAGGGGAAGGCCGACGTCGTGACGGACGTGTTTCACGGTCTGGTCCGCCGGGAGGCTCAGGCGGGCGATAGCGTCGGCGGCGCGGATCTCAAGCGCGTGTATTCCATGGCGGTGCGTCGCATGTCCAAGCCGACACTGTTGCGCGCGGTGGCGCAGACGCTTCCGCGGCGCAAGGATCGCGCGGCGGACAGCATGGCAATTCTGTCGCGCACAGGCGAGGACGGGGCCGACGCGCTGATCGAGCAGCTGACCGGCGCGCAGTCGCTGGCGGACCGGCGCGTGTTCTTCGACGCGCTCGTGCATCTCAACGCCGGAGTCGCCGCGCTCATTCACATGCTGGGCGACGCGCGCTGGTATGTGGCGCGCAACGCCGCGGATCTGCTCGGCGAAATGCAGGCCTCCGATGCGGAGACGCCGCTCGTGGAAATGCTGAAGCACGACGACGACCGCGTACGCCGAGCCGCGGCGACGGCACTGGCGAAGCTCGGCACGCCCAAGGCGCTGCATGCGCTGCACACCGCGCTGCGCGACAACTCGCCGCAGGTGCGGTTGCAGGCCGCCGCGGGTCTCTCGGCGCGTAAGGGGCAGAAGTCAGCGGCGACGCTCGCGAAGGCGCTGGACGACGAAACAGACGCCGAAGTGCAGTTTGCTATTCTCGGCGCCCTCGGCCGCCTCGCCACCTCGGACGCCGTGCAGAAGCTGGTACGGGCGGCCGAGCCCGATGGACGTCTGTTCAAGAAGAAGCCGGTCGCGTTCCGCGTGCACGCCGTGCAGGCACTCGGCCAGGCGCACACGCCGGGCGCAATGGCCGCGCTGAAGTCGCTCGTGAACGACAAGGAGAAGGAAGTGCGCGAAGCAGTGCTGCTCGCGGTAATGCAGACGCAACGGGGGGAGAGCAGCTAAGGGCCGGTTCCCCGCCTCTTACCTCGCCGTAAAGTCCGTGTCCGCGCTCACCTGACGGCAGACTTCCGCGATCAGGGTTGCGGCGCGGTCGAGGTCGTCGAGGCTCACCATCTCGCTCGGCGAGTGCATGTAGCGATTGGGAATCGACACCAGGGCGGTCGCTACGCCTTCGCGCGCGATGTGGATGGCGTCGGCGTCTGTGGCGGTGTCGCGGCCGGCGGCATGCACCGAGTACGGGATGTTGAGCTTCTTCGCCGTGTCGCGCAGCATGGTGAACACGACCGGCGAAATGATGGATCCCCGTGTGAACACCGGGCCGCCGCCGATCTTGTGTTCGCCCAGCTCCTTCTTCTCCATCCCCGGATGGTCGGTCGCGAAGGTGACGTCCACGACGATGGCCATCTGCGGATTGACGCACGCGGCGCACACGAGCGCGCCACCGCCCTGCCACGCGATTTCCTCCTGCGTCGTCGCCACCGCGGCGACCCGCGCGCTGCCGGGTCGCTCCGCATAACGACGCAGCGCTTCCAGTACGATGAAGGCGCCGATGCGATCGTCGATCGAGCGGGAGACCAGTCGGTTGTTGGGGAAGTCCAGCGTGCGCGAGTCGATCACTCCCGGGTCGCCAACGGCGAGTCGCTCCTCAGCCTCCGCCTTGTTGGCGGCGCCGATATCTACCCAGAGATCCGTGATCTTGCTGGCTTTCTCGCGATCCTCTGTCTTGATGAGATGGATCGGCTTCTTTCCCACGACGCCGAGTACGTCGCCGGCGGCCCCGACGAAACGGATACGCTGCGCCACGAGCACCTGCGGGTCCCACCCGCCAATCGCACCGATGTGCACGAAGCCGTCATCGTCAATGTAGGTGACGATGACACCGATCTCGTCGATGTGCCCGGCGAGCATGATCGTTGGCGCGCCGTTCGGATTGACGATCGCGATGCTGTTCCCGGCGACATCGGCACGGGTCTCCGCGAAGCTCTCGGCTTCCGCTCGCCACAGGCGCGCGGGCGCGGTCTCGAAACCGGATGGGCCTGGTGTGTCCAGCAGCTTCTTGAGAAAGGCAACCGATGGCGAGCTCAGCATGCGATGGAAGGTCGGGGGGGCGACACGCAAGGCGTCGCGCGCTCACGCGGCAGCGGTGCTCCATGCTACCGGCGAGTGGGAAGCGAGGGAAGGGGAGGACGGCGGGCCCGCGGGGAGCTACGCCTCGGGCTCACCGCAACATCCGCTTGGAGCTGGCGACCTTGCGTCGGTCAACGCGCGGATGGCCGCTGGCGACGCGCTTACTCAAGCGGATTCGTCTGACGAGCTGATCGAACCGCGGACCAGGTCACTCAGGCGTCCACGAAATCGCTTGACGTTATGTCGCTATAACGCTACACTTGACCATGGCCACTCACAAGCGTGCCCCGAAGCGGGCCACCGTCTACTTCGATCCCAGTCTCCACAAGGCCTTGCGTGTGAAGGCGGCTGAAACCGAGCGCTCGCTCTCAGAGCTCGTCAATTCCGCCGTCCGCCAGAGCCTGGCAGAGGATAACGAAGATCTCACCGCCTTCGACGCCCGCGCTAAAGAGCCGAGTCTCGCCTTCGTGGACGTCCTCAAGGATCTGAAACGGCGTGGCAAGCTATAGCCTGCTCATCAAGTCTTCCGCCGCCAAAGAGATCGAAGCACTTTCCCTCAACGACCGCAGACGGGTCATCACTCGCATCGAGACGCTGGCTTCGGAGCCTCGGCGACCGGACTGCGAGAAGCTGTCGGATCAGGAGTACTACCGCGTTCGGAAGGGGGACTACCGAGTCGTGTACAGCGTCGACGACGAGACGAGGACCGTTCTCGTCGTGAAAGTCGGCCACCGTCGGGATGTATACCGGTAGAGCAGCCCGCCTAACGCTATTTCGACGACGCCCGGCTCTCCGAGTTGCGGTGGTCGAGCGCGCCCACCAGCACAAACGCCGCCCACCGAGCGGGATGCTCGCCCCCGTCACGCGCGATGTGCCGGCGACGGATCTCCAACAGCGCCCGTGCAGGGTGACTCCCGCCACGAAGCGCCCCGTAAAACTCGCGCATGAACTCGCCAGCCGAGCGGTCCTCGACTCGCCACAGCGTAACCACAGCTCCTCGCGCACCGGCTGAGAGAAAGGCGTGCGGAAGCCCGATGACCCCCTCTCCGCGCACGCGCTGGCCGAGCGCGGTCTCGCACGCTGACAGCGTGACGAGCTCCGCGCGCAGTCGCAGGCGACGGATGGTCGACAGGTCGAGCCCGCCGTCCGCGAGAACGACGTGCGTCTGCTCGGGGCGGCGATCGCTCACGCGCGCGTGCGCCGCGAGATGCAGGAATCGGTATCTCGCGGGATCACGTCCCAGCCAGCGCTTCACCGTGGCGTCCCTTCCAATCAGCACGTCGGCGCCGTCGCTCTCGAACAGGGTGCCGATCGCGCGCGCTTCTTCCGCGGCGAAAGGGAGCGGGGCAAACGGCTCACTTCGCGCCCCGCGATCCACCGACGCAGTGAGCTGCGAGCTGCCGGCAGGATTACCGACGGCGAGCACGGCGCGCTTCCACCCGGTCGGCCGCGGCGCCGATTCCAGATGCAGGGCCACGGATGCAGAAGGCGCGTATGTCATCAAATGGGTCCCCCCCCATGGCTGCGCGCCGTCACCGGGGATGAGCACTTCCAGAGGGACGTACGCGAGGGGCCCATCGACGATCACCAGCAGCTCCTCTTCGCCTGTCGGCTTCAACGGCGCCACGAGTGCATCGAAACCGGCGCGTGCGGCGACTTTCCAGTCCGCACCCGTAGTTGGCCGCTCGACTGCACCCCGCAAAAAATCCACGACAGCCTCGAGCGAATCCGCGCTTCCGAGTCGCGCCGCGCGAATCTCGCTTTGCGTTATCCACCAGCCGTAAACCGCACTGTCTCCCCAATGGAACGCGACGAGGGCGCGTCCCGGTGCGAGAGCGCCCGCGCGGATCTCCTGCAACGTGGCAGGAACCGATTGCCGCACACGCGCATTGACGGAATGTCGCCGCTCGGCCGCTTCGAGTGTATCGAGCGTTCCCACGAGCGCCGCGATCTCTCGCGCTGCCTCAGCCTGGAGCTCCGGCTGCCTCACCGACCGGCGCGCTTCCTCGCGCTCGCGGAGGCGCTGGCGCAGTTCCTCTAAGCGCGTGCCGGCGCGAGCGCGGTTGCCACGCTCCTCGACGATGTCGAGGAGCAAACGCGCACGCGCTCTCTCCGCCGCGATGAAGGCGTCCTCGAAGCGACCGGCGGCGACGAGCGTGCGGACAGCGCCCTCGTACGCGCCTGCCCATGGCGCCGCGACTCCCACGCGAAGATCACCGAGTGCGAGCCGACCGCGCGAGGACTCGAGGAGATCCATTGCGCGAAGGTATGGAGTGGAGACATCGGCACTGCCGGTTGCCTCGAGTACTGCGCCGCGCGCCTGCAGCGCCTCGAACTGACCCTCCGGATCACCAAGCGAGTCCGCGATGCTCACCGCTTCGTCCGCCCAGCGTGTCGCGGCAGCGCGATCTCCGCGCGCAATCGCCGCGCGCGCGAGTTTGGCGCGCGCGCTGCCGCGCTGACGGCCGTAGTGCAGCGAGTCGGATAGCGACAGCGCGGCCCGCAGCGGCACTTCCGCCTCGCTGGCATTCCCTCCAGCCAGCGCCAACTCGCCGAGAGAAAGGTTGGCCACGACCTCCTGATACGGAAGCCGCAGCTCGCGGCCGAGCGCGAGAGCCCTCACCAGGTACGGCCGCGCGGCTTGCCGATTTCCGATCTCCAGGTGCGCTGCGCCGAGTGACGTGAGGACGAGCGATTGTCCCCGGCGCTCCCCGATCCGCTCGGCGTGACCGAGTGCTTCCTCCCGAAGCTGAATTGCGCGCTCCAGATCCCCCGTCGAGGCGATCACGTTCGACAGGTTGTACAGCCCTTGCGCGATGCCGACCTCGCTGTTCCTTCGCCGATTGATCACCAGCGCCTGTTCCAGCGCGCGCGTGGCATCGTCGAAGCGTCCAACGTGTCTGAAGTCGATTGCCAACTGATTGAAGGCGAGCGCGATCTGCGACGTGTCATGCAGCTCGCGACTGACCGCCAGCAGGCGCTCGTTCGCCGCGATTGCTGCCGCGTAATTGCCGCTCAGAGAATTGGCCTCTCCCAGAACATGAACGGCTCCGGCTTCACCGCGCAGATCACCCGCTTCGCTCGCCAGCCGCTGCGCCAGGCGGGCCTCGACGAGCGCTGAGTCGAGTCGACCGCGCCGGCTTTGCATGAGCGCGCGCTGCGTGTGGAGGGCGGCCTCGCGACGCTTGTCACCCTGGGCGAGAGCGCTCGCCTGCGACAGCACGGCGCGCGCGCTGTCAAAGCGCGAGAGGCGGGTGAGCGCGTTCGCGTAAGCGATGGAGGCCCGCCACAGGTTGGCCGTGTCCCGAGCGGAGGCGAGCGAATCGCGCAGTATCCTGTAGTGGTCCACTGCCTCCGACACGCGACCGCTCGCGCGCAAGCTGTCGGCGAGTGCCAAACGCGGCGGCGGCGGCAGGCCGACGTCTCCTCCGGTCCCTACGCAGCCGAGTGCGGCAACGATCAGGAGTGCGGCCTGTCGCTGTTGCCGGCTCACTCGCCGGATCACCTGCCGAGCCTGGGGAACTGGACCGCGTGCAGCCCGGAACGCGCCACCACCTGTCGCGTCCGATTGATTGCCTGGATTTCCCAATAGACGGAGGCACCCGGAGCAGTCTTCGGCAGCGTGGCGGCGGCGAGGGTGATACTCGTGTCCGTCACCTCACGCCGGTGCAGCACGGTCCCGCTCGCGGAATACAGGCGCACGCGATAGCTGGTCGCTTCGGCCGCGCGCGCCCAGCTGGCAATGAGCGTCGTCCCCCGAGTCTCCGTGACGACGTGCAGCGAATCAGTGGGCCCGCGCATGGCGACGGTTTCTGATCCCACGCGTCGCCACGCATCGATGCGCCATGTGCCGACGACGATGATCGTTGCCGCGGCGGCGAGCGCCAGCCAGCGTGAGTTACGCGGGTTTCGCCAAGCCGGTGCGCGACGCGCAATCGGAGCCGGTGCCGTTCCGCGATGTGCCACGCCTTTTTCGTTGGAACGACTCTCCACCGCGCTCTTCCCGGCCGCGCCCTCTACCGCGCGGATCTCTACCGCACGCTGCACCAGCGTCCAGCAGCGGTCGCAGGCGAAGAAGTGTTCCTCGACAGCCTCGGCCTCATCCTCGGAGAGCTCGCCCGCCGCGTAGCGGGACTCAAGATCGCCCTCGTCAACATCCGCGCAGGTGATAGCGTTGGATCTCATACTATATAGTGTGCCCGATGGTCGGCGAACGTTTCACTGGTCGCGACTACGGAGGAGTTCGGAGAGCCGCAACAGCGCGCGATGCTTGCGAACACGCAGCGCGCCGGCTGAGACTCCCATTCGCTCCGCGACGTCGCCGGTCTTCAGGCTTTCGAAGTAGAGCACGCGTAGGAGCGCGCGGTCATCCTGCTCGAGCCCCTCGAGCGCTCGCCTTACAGCCGTGCACCGTTCCTCGCTGATCAGCGCCACCAGCGCGTCGGGCTCCGTTACTGCGCCGGGCTCCGCCCAACGGAAGAGCGCACGCGCCTCGCGCATCGCGGACCGGTCGCGCTGAAGACATATGTGCCGCGCCGTCTGAAAAACAAAACCAGGAAGCGCCTCCAGATTTTCAACGCGCCCCGCGCGCAGCGCGTCCACTACCCGGCGCAGCGTCTCCTGCGCGACATCCTCAGCCGCGGCCGAGTCCCGCAGCCGGCGCGCCGCAAAGATGCGGATCCTTTCCCAGAAACGATCTGCGAGCTCCGACTCGGATGCGGCCAGGCGCGCCGGATCGGTACTTCCGGCACGTCCTTCTCCGCTACCGTCGCCCTCGCCGGACAGACCCGTCGTGTAACGCTCCCCGCCCATCGGCGACCTATCAGCTGAACCCGCAGTTGTCGCCGCGGACCATCGTTGTGTTCGGGCGGCCGAGGCGAGCGGCAGTGCAACGGAACGCCGTCACCCCGCCATCGGCCGCTAACGTACCGGCGGCCTCGGGGCGGAGCAAGCTGAAGCCACTTCTGGAGGAACGCACATGACGCGAAGGAATGGCCACTCCTGGTCGACTGCACGGAGAGCGGCGATGTACGCCGCCGCTAGTGCAGTGGTGCTCACGGTCATGCTGGCTCCCGGACGTTTGCTGGAAGGTGCGCTGCAGCAGCCGAGCTGGAAGGGAATCTGGGAGCCGGTGAACTACAAAGGAGACATCCAATTCAAGGATGTGTTCTTCGTTACAGCGGACAAGGGGTGGGCCTCAGGCAGCGGGAAGCCAGGCAGTGGTGGCGTCATCATGTACACGAAAGACGCCGGGAAGACATGGAGCACCCAGTTCGGTGATCCGGAGTCGAGCGACAAACTCATCGATCAACTCTTCTTTCTGGACGAGCGTCGGGGGTGGGCGCGGCAGGGCACCGCTCTTCTACATACGACTGACGGCGAGACATGGGAGGCTGCCGGCACAGTCAACGGGTATGGGGGAGGATACGTGTTCGTCTCGCCAACGGTCGGTATCATGGCGGAGGGACAGGAACTCAAGAGGACCGAAGACGGAGGACAGACTTGGACTGCCACCGGTAAATGTGGCGCCCCTGTCGTGGTCGAAGGCCTCACCAAAAACGAATCGTGCAACGTGGGGGCGGTTCACTTTCCGAGCCGCAACGTAGGCTACGCCATCGGAGCCGGTTACGAAAAGGTCATCTACCTGATGAAAACGACAGACGGGGGCCGAAGCTGGACCAACACGGCCGTCCCGTCCAGTCATTCCGGTGAAGGGGTCTTCTTCACCGACGAGCGCCGAGGGTTCATTCGCAGGTATTCCGGCACGATACTCGGCACGGAGGACGGAGGTAACACCTGGCGGCTCATTCCGGGGCTCGCGCGAAGCAGGATCAAGTTCGCCGACCCCGTGGTAGGGTGGGCGATGTCATACAGGTACATGCACTACACCACGAACGGTGGTCGCAGCTGGACGACGAGAGAGATCCCTTTTCCGGCCATGGTGACCGCGGTCAGCCTCCCTCGCCGCGACCGCGGTTACGCCGTTGGTGACCACGGGATGATCTACCGGTACAGCGTGGTGAAGGCGTCGCAGCAGGTTGCGGGCGCCATTTCCGCTCCGCTGATGCCAACCTTCGAGACTCTGCTCGATGAAAAAGTCGAGGCCCTGGACGACTTTGTCGAGTCGCTCGAAGAAAGCATCGCAAAGATGCCTGACGATGCCGGCGGGAAGTCGGACAGTCCGGGATCATCCAGCACGAGCGCGTCGGACAACGCCGAATCATCCAGCACGAGTTCGTCGGAGAACTCCGGCGCGACCGAGGCGGCCTCGGGCTCCGATGAAGTTCTGTTCGCGGAATCCACCGACGCAACCACGTCGGGCTCGGGATCAACGGATGCCACGATGTCGCCCTCTGGATCAATCAGCGGGACGTCGGAGTCGTCGGCTAAGGCGCCCGCGTCTTCCTTCGTTGAGAAATGCTGTGGGAAGTCAATCTCCCGCTGGTATCTGGCGCTGCAGGCCGCCGAAACGATCCTGCCGCAGTTCGTGACACAGTTCAAGAACACCAACCTGCTTGGGGCCGGGCTCCGCATGCTGGTGGTGCTTCCGGCACGGGTGAAGGCAACGAGTGCCGCGTTCAAAACCTTCAAGCGCTCGCAGAACAAGGAAGAAGCGAAGGCCAACGTGACACAGCTTCA
>JANNOC010000473.1:0-5475 GCA_031398865.1 Gemmatimonadota bacterium
GCGTCGGCGGGCCGACGCTCCTGCAGCCGACACGCGGCCAGCGCGATGCTGGCGCGCGCGCGGCGCTCGGCGGCGCTCCGCGACGTCGTCAGAAACTCGGTAAGGCGGGGCGTCGCCGTGGCGCAGTGCCCCGCGAGCGCGGCGGCGCGGCCGGCAAAGTACAACGCGTCAGGTCGCCAGCGGGAGCGCGGGTACCGCACGAGGACGCTCTCGGCTGTCGCCGCGGCGAGCGCGTAGGAGCGGGTCGCCGCGTCGTTCTCGCCCCGGCGCGCAAGGCGATCACCGGAGCGGGCGGCCGAGCGGGCGTTGTAGATGCCATTGTAGTACGCGCACCCCGCGATCAGAACAAGGGGAGCGAGACGCGCGAGTCTCACCGGCTGGCGGTGCCGATGCGCCGGTCGAAATGCTCGAAGTATTCCAGCGTGGCCGCGGCGACGGCGTCGGCGATCTCGCGCTGTCGCACCGGGTTCTCGAGAAAGGCCGCTTCCTCGGGATTGGTGCCGAAGCCGATCTCCACCAGAATGGCGGGCATGTACGCGGTGACGAGCACTCGGAAGCCCGCCTGCTTGACGCCGCGGTTGGGACCCGGGTGCATGCGCGCGAGATGCCGTTGGACGGTTTCCGCGAGATCGCTGGACTCGCGCAGGTGCTCGTTCTGCGCCATGTCGTTGATGATGAAGCTGAGCGGATCCCCGCTCTTCGCATCCGAGCCCGTCTCGAAACGCACGGCGGCGTTCTCCATCTGTTCGACCCGGCGCGCGTCTTCGGTCTTGGCTTCGGCGAGGAAGTAGGTCTCGAAGCCGCGGGCCCGTTGCGGGGAACGCCACGCCATGTTCGCCGCGTTGACGTGAATGGAGATGAACAGGTCACCGCGCAGTTGATTGGCCATCTTCCCGCGGTCGGACAGCGCGATCAAGGTGTCGGTCGAGCGCGTCATGGCCACACGCACGCCGCGCGTTTCGAGTGCGTCGCGCAACCGGCGTGCGACAGCGAGCGTGATATCCTTCTCGTGAATCTGACGGCGCGCGGCAAGGGGACCGTGCATGCCGCCGTCGGGACCGCCATGGCCGGCATCCACGATGACCAGCCGTGACTTTCGCGCGGCCGGCGCGGCGGCCGACCCGGGGCGCGCCGCCGACGGAACGGCTGGCGCGACGACGCCCGCCGCGGTGCGCGTCCTGGACGCCGGGTCATCGCGTGGCGTTCGCGTCAACAGCGGATCGGAAACGCGCGGCGCGAAGCGCCGAAGCTCGGATCGGGCGGGATCGTAGATCAAGCCGGACACGTAGCGTGGCAGCAGTTCCGCGATCACCTGCAAGGGCACATGCAGCGCGCCGTCGTGCAGGTAGGGCGACGCGGCGATGGGCAGCACGCTGGCGCCGATGATCGCGAACGGGACCTGTTCGATCAGTTCGATGCGAACGCCTGCCACGGACACCGCATGCCGGCCACTCGCGAGCGATGCCACCGACACGTCGAGCACCGGCGCGAGGAGCTCTGGCCGCAGCGCCGGCCCGAGATTGGTCGCGACCAGCGGCACGACCGCTTCCCGGTCGCCGTGCCGCACGATGAGCATCGTGGGCGAAGCGGCAGCCACCTGCAGCGCGCACACGAGCGTTGCGATCACCGCGTCCGTGTCTCCCGCGCCATCTCGCGCTCGTCGTCACGGCGTTTCTCGTCGGCACGCTTGTCGTGCAGCTTCTTCCCCTTGCCCAGGGCGAGGGCAACCTTAACGATGCCGCGCTTGAAGTACAGCTCCAGTGGGATGAGCGTGAGTCCCTGACGCTCCACCGCGCCGATCATGCGGCGGATCTCCTTGCGGTGCAGCAGCAGCTTCCGCGTTCGCGTCGGCTCATGATTGAACTGATTCCCCTGTTCGTACGGCGCGATGTGCAGGTTCAACAGGTGCACTTCGCCGTTGTGCACGATGGCATAGGCATCGGAGATGTTGGCCTTGCCGTTGCGCAGCGACTTCACTTCCGTGCCGGTGAGCACGAGCCCCGCCTCCCACGTCTCGATGATGTGGTAGTCGTGGCGCGCGCGTTTGTTCCGCGCAATGGAGTGCGTCTCCTCGCGGACGACCGCCTCAGGCATGACGAGACACTGGAGTATGGGCGACGCACGCGGCGCGTCGTCGGGCCGGCGCGAACGCGCGCGACTCGCGAATCTTAGAGGGCGCGTCCCCAGCGGGCAACGTCGCGTGACGCCTGTGCGCGCACGCGCGCGACGCGTTGACTTCGCCAGATGGCGGATCTATCTTCCGCACCCGATGCCGGAGTGGTGGAACTGGTAGACGCGCTGCGTTCAGGGCGCAGTGGGCGATAGCCCGTGGGGGTTCGAGTCCCCCCTTCGGCACTGGACGTCGGCGGCGCGCGCCCAGAGGGCGAGCGCCGCTTCGTCGTCATGACGCTGTCCCGGCGCCGCGCATGGTAGAGGGCGGCACATGCTCCGGGAGCGACGCCGTACCGAACGCATCGCGCAACGCGGCGTTCGCGTCGCCCAGATAGCGCGCGAGCAGTTCACCCCCATCGGCCAGGAGCTGCGGCGGCGGCGCGCTCCCCCGCCCGGCGAACGTCAGTAAGGCGCGTCCCAGACGTGCCCCCGTTGATTCGCCGCCCAGCCTGTGCGCGAGGACCTCGCCGTATGCCTGCAGCCGGGCGTTGAACTGCTGTTGCGCGACGCGCATTTTGTCGGCCGCGATATGGCGATCGCTGTGCAGCGCGGCGGTCAGTTCGCGGGCGACGACAGAGGCGGTGCGATCGTCCAGCGCGTCGCGCCCGGCGACCAGCAGGCCGAGCGCTCGCCGGGCATATCGCAGCTCCCACCGCGCGTGGTCTTCGTCGCCGGCCGTGGCGTGCCGGGCCAACCAGCGCACGTCGGCATCGTCAGGCTCGGCCGCGATGCGGCCGACGTATGCCAACGCGCGCCGCCGCAGGGCACGCGCCTCACGCCACGCGCGGAACACGCTCACGGTCGGCGCGCACGCACTCGGTCAGACGTGCAGGACGGGCAGTCCGACGCGCTGGCGCACGACCGGCTCCTCATGGAGCAGATCGGCGAGGTGAACGCTCTCGAGAACGGAGTCGATTCGCTGCTGCAGCAGAACCCACACCGGACGAATGCTGCAGCTGCCCGACTCCGAGCAGCGCTCTTCCCCGACCGGATGACTGACGCAGTGCAAGTCGAATGTCGCGAGTTCCGACGCGCTGATCACGTCGCGGATGGAGATTGCTTCAGGCGCCCGCGCCAGAACGTAGCCGCCCCGCGCACCGCGAACACTCCGAATCACGTCAGCGCGGCGCAAGCGCAGGAGAATTTGCTCCACGTAGTCCGCGGGGAGCTTCTCCTTCGTCGCGATTTCGCGACCCGTCACCGGACCTTCGTTCCAGCGCTTGGCGAGATGCAGCGCGCAGATGAGACCGTATTCGGCCCAGGTTGTGATTCGCACAGCTGGAGGATAGACCGCGGCGGAGGCGCCGGCAAGGGAGTAAGGCTCTATCCCGCAGCGACTGAGCCGTGCGCGCCGCCGGGCACGCCGATCTCGGTCATCTTCCGGAGATTCAACACGTCGTCAATTTCGTCCTGCGGCAGCACGCGCTCGCGCGTTACCAGCTCGCGAATGAGCACGTTCTCCTTCACGGACTGCTTGCTCAGCTCGGCGGCCCTGGCGTACCCGATCTGTGGCGCGAGCGCGGTGGCCAGCGCGGCGGAGCGTTCCACCCAGTACGAGCACTGCTCGCGATTGGCTTCAATGCCACGAATGCAGCGTTCGGACAACACGCGCGCCGCGTTGCCCAGGATCTGCATGGACAGAAGCACATTGTGCGCAATCACCGGCATCATGACATTGAGCTCGAGTTGCCCGTGCTCCGCCGAAATCGTGACACACGCGTCGTTCCCGATGACCTGGAAACACACCTGGTTTACCATCTCGGGAATGGACGGATTGACCTTGCCCGGCATGATGGAAGAGCCCGGCTGCACCGCGGGCAGCCGAATTTCATCGAGGCCGGTGCGTGGCCCGCTCGCCATCAGTCGCAGATCGCTCGCGATCTTGCTGAGATCCAGCGCCAGCACTTTCAGCTGGCTGCTGAAGCCCGCGATATCGCCCATGCTCTGCATGAGCTGGATGCGATCCGTACCCGCCCGCAGGCTCAGCGAGGTGATGGCTTGCAGGTGGGTGTTCATCAGCGCCGGATATTCCTTCTCGACCGTAACGCCCGTACCGACGGCGCTGCCGCCAATGCCCAGATCGCGCAGGTAGTCCGCTGCCTCTTCAACGCGCCTGAGCCCTCGCGCGATGCAGCCCGCGTACGCGGTGAACTCCTGACCGAGCCGAATCGGCATGGCGTCCTGCAGATGTGTTCGTCCCGACTTGACGACGTCATCGAACTCCCTGCCCTTTGCAGCCAGCGCATCGCGCACGCCCGCGAAGGCGGCCGTCACGGCGCCGAGCTCTGCGAGGCAGGCGAGGCGAATGGCGGTGGGAATCACGTCATTGGTCGATTGCGCCATGTTGACGTGATCGTTGGGATGCACCGGCGCGTAGGTCCCGCGCCTGCTCCCCAGAATCTCATTGGCGCGATTCGCGAGCACCTCGTTGGTGTTCATGTTGTGAGAGGTGCCGGCGCCCGCTTGATAGACGTCCACGACGAAATGCTCGCGGTGTTTCCCCGCAAGCACTTCGTCCGCGGCTTGAACGATGGCGTCGGCAAGGCGCCGCTCGAGGCGACCGGTGTCCCGATGCGTCAGCGCCGCCGCCTTCTTGATCTGTACCGTGGCGGTCACGAACGCCGGGAGCGCGCGGATGCCGCTAATGGGAAAGTTGCCAACGGCGCGCATGGTCTGCACGCCGTACAAGGCGTCCGCGGGGACCGCCAGCTCGCCGAGCGGGTCCGTTTCACTGCGGGTGCCCGAATTCGAAGCCGGCATCAGATGCTCCCTCAGGGGTGCCGGTCGCGCCGTGCAACCGACGGAGAACGAAGCGCCGCGGAACGCGCGGCGCGGGTAGAGATCGCCCGGACTACTGCGTCACACTAAGACGGGACAGGATCAAGAGGACGGATTTCCCCGACGCACTGGTCGTCGTCCGGTAGCGGGTAGCAGTAACCGCGCGCCGTCTCTCATCCGACTCTCGAAATCGCTCCAATTGTACTGTCGGGATCAGGAACGAGCCGTCGTCGATCAGTTCACAGTACAATTGCTCGTTAATGGTTTCCGATGCCCGCGCATATTGCAGGGAGAACGCCATGGCGGAACCGGGTTGCGCCGTCGTGGTCCAGCTCAGGGGAAGCCCCTGTCCGGTCGGTGGTGCGGTGACCGTCGCAAAGGTGAACGTCTCGGCGGTTCGCGCCGCGGCGGTGGTCGGAGGATAGCCGCCTGTCGCGCCGGGAATGTTGAGGAAGGCGGTGTCGCCGGGGTTGTGTGCCACCTCGGTCGCACCAACCGGTCGGTAGACGAAGTCGTTGTCCTCCT
>JANNOC010000476.1:0-1772 GCA_031398865.1 Gemmatimonadota bacterium
TCGATGCGCCGGTGTTGCGCGTGCATCAGGCCGACGTGCCCATGCCGTACGCCAAGAATCTCGAGCGCGCCGCCAAGCCCGACGCGGCGAAGACCATCGCCGCTATCCGGAAAGTCATGTACCTCGACGCCTAACCGCGACTCGCATCCATGGCCACCAAGGTATTCATGGAGGCGCTCTCTCCGACGATGGAGGAAGGGCGTCTCGTCAAATGGCTGAAGAACGAAGGCGACGCCGTGAAGTCGGGCGACGTGCTCGCCGAGGTCGAGACGGACAAGGCGGTGATGGAGCTAGTCGCGCGCGGAGATGGCGTGTTGCGCAAGCGGCTCGTTGCGGACGGTGCCACGACGCCGGTGGGGCAGATGATTGGCGTCATCGCAACGGCGGACGAGAACATCGATGCGCTGGCCGGCGGCGGTGGGAGCGCTCCGGGCGCGGCGGCGGGCACTGCTCCCACGGCCGGCACTGCTCCCACGGCCGACAGTGCTCTTGCGGCGGCTCCCTCCCAGACGCCGGGTGCAACCGTTCCCGCTGCGAAATCAGCCGCACCTGTCGCCGAGGCACCTGCTCCAGCCGCGGCAGCGCCCTCGGGCGAGTCTCCTGCCGAAGGCACAGCAGCGCCGCCTGACGCAGCTCCGGCGCCTTCCCCGGCGCCTGGCGCGCCAACGCAGCCTCAAGCCGCCGCAGCCCCCCCTGAAGCGCGCGGCACGGGCCCGCGCACGCGTCCCGGCCAGGTTGGCGAGCCGGCCACCGAGCAGCCGCCTCACGCGGACGACAACGGCGGACGACAGCGGTCGTCTCCTCTCGCGCGCCGGCTCGCCACGGAGCGCGGGCTCGACATCGGGCAGGTGCGCGGATCAGGACCAGGCGGGCGGATCGTGAAGCGCGACATCGAGGCCGCTGCCACGGCGGCCCCCGGTACGTCCGCCACGCCGAAGCCGGCGGCGGCGCCAGCGCAGACCGCGGCGCCACGCATTCCGCGCGAGGGCGATTTCCACGACGTCCCGCTTTCGCCGATGCGCAAGACGATTGCGAAGCGGCTGGCAGAGTCCATAGGCCCCGTTCCGACTTTCTATCTCACCGCCGAGTTCGACATGCAACGCGTGTCGGAAATGCGCTCGGCGATGGTGGAGCTCGGTGCCGAGTACAAGGTGTCGTTCAACGACATCCTGCTCAAAGCGGTCGCGACGGCGCTCGCGCAGCATCCCGAGATCAATGCGCACTGGATGGGCGACAAGATCCGCTTCTTCAATCGCGTTCACATCGGGATGGCAGTGGCCATCGACGAAGGACTCATCACTCCGGTGATTTTCGACGCAGACCAGAAGCGCATGAGCGAGATTTCACGCGAAGCGCGCGAGCTGGCCAAACGGGCGCGCGAGCGCAAGCTCAAGCCTGACGAGTACACGGGCGCGACCTTCTCCGTGTCCAACCTGGGCATGTTCGGCATCGATCACTTCACCGCGATCATCAATCCGCCGGAAGCGGCGATCCTCGCGGTGGGGGCGGTGGAGGACAAAGCCGTCGTCGTGGACGGGCAACTTGCCGTGCGGCAGCGGATGGGCGTCACGCTCAGCTGCGATCATCGGGTCATCGATGGCGCGCTGGGGGCGAAGTTCCTGGTGACGCTGCGGCAGCTGATCGAAAATCCGTTGATGCTGGTGTTCTGAGCGCGCGACCGGCATGAGTTTCCGCCTGTGGGCGGGCGCCGAGTTGTGACAGCCACGTGCGATCGGGCAGCGGTCGCCACCTTCGCAAGCTATTTCGTTGTG
>JANNOC010000515.1:0-3524 GCA_031398865.1 Gemmatimonadota bacterium
CGCGTCGAGCAGAACTCGGATCCGCCGCGCCACATCGCGTCCTGCTACTTCACGATGGTGGCCCGCCTGGGGGAGACGAGCATCGAGATTCCGCCCCTCGAGTACCGCGATGACCTCGAGCGAAGCCGTCTCCGGGAAGCGCTGGAGCGGCGCGAGGCTAACAGGCTGCGGCAGCGTGAAGCGCACGAACCCCCGTCGCGGGAGGAGTTCGAGCTCCTCCGTGCGCTGCGACGTGAGCAGCAACTGTCCGGCGGCGGTCTGCTTGCCCGTGATCTCGTGGCGAGCTCGTGGGAGCGCGTATATCCGGAACAGGAGAACGTGCCGCAGAAGATCTTCGGCGGATATGTCGTCAACCGCGCTTACGAGCTGGCGTCCATTCACGCCGAAAGTGTGTCGAGTCATCGCCCGGTCGTCGCCGCGGTCAACCGGATCAACTTTCTCCGCCCCGTCAGGATCGGTGATATCCTCCGGTTCACCAGCAAGATCATCTACACCGGCCGGACCTCGATCGCCGTCGATACCAGAATCGAGCGCATCGGCCGGGAGCACGCGGTCGTGGATCTCTCCAACGATTGCATGTTCACGTTCGTGAACGTGGATGACGATCTGCGGCCGCAACCGGTGCCGCGCATCTATCCGACCAGTCACGATGAGGACACGGCGTACCTCGCCGCATACCGCCGCAGTCACGCGCACGCCGCATGGAAGGCCTCAGAGGCCGAAGCGGGGGAGATTGCTTCGCCTGTGCCGTAACCAAGGGTTCATTTCCGACGGGGCAGGGCCAGATCAGCCACGCGGCAACAGGCCGCGAGATGCCGACGGCCGATGTCGACGGGGAGGACTCGTTCGCGTCCGATCACGCCGCCGTCAACACCCTCGGCCCGTCATCCATGATCGCGACCGTGTGCTCGAAGTGCGCCGAGCGCGAGCCGTCGAGTGTCACCACCGTCCACTTGTCGGGCATGGTGCGCGTCTTCGCGGTACCGACGTTCACCATCGGCTCGATCGCGATCGTCAGACCGGGCACGAGCTTGATGCCACGCTTGGGCTTGCCGTAGTTAGGCACCTGCGGCTCCTCGTGGAACTCCACGCCGATGCCGTGCCCCACCAGGTCACGCACGACGCTGAAGCCGGCCCGCTCGACGACGCGCTGCACCGCGGCGCCGATGTCGCCGAGGTGATTGCCCACCGTCGCGGCGGCGATCCCTTCCGCGAGCGCCTGCTGCGTGACCTCGAGCAGTTGCCGGCTTTCGGCGGAGATAGCACCGACCGCGACGGTGGTCGCCGAATCGGTGAAGTAGCCCTGGTACTTCACCCCGATGTCGAGCGACACGATGTCGCCCTCCACGAGCACCCGGCGTCGCGACGGTATGCCGTGCACGATCTCATGGTTGACCGACGCGCAGATGCTCCCGGGAAAGCCGTACAGGCCTTTGAAGGCGGGAACCGCCCCCTCATGCCCGAGAATGAACTCCTCGACCACCACGTCCAGGTCCGCGGTCGAGATGCCCGGGCGCACCGCCGCGCGCGCAACGTCAACGGCAGCCGCGAGGATCCGGCCGCCTCGCGCCATGATCTCGATCTCGCGCTGCGACTTGAGCTGAATCACGGACGCGCGCCTCCGGGGGCCGCACCTCCGCCGCCCGCGGGTGTGCCCGAAACGCCTAACGCCGACAGTGCCCGGCGCGTGACGTCCTCCACCCCACCCATGGCAGCGACGGTGACGAGCTTCGTCCCGTGCCCGCGATACCATTCCAGCACGGGCGCCGTATCGCGCATGTACACGGCCATCCGGTTCCGCACCGCGGCCGGCTCGTCGTCCTTGCGCCGCACGAGCGTTCCGCCACACCCGGGCTTCGTGCACGCCGTTCCCGCCTCGCGCCCGGTGTAGGGCGTCTGGCACCGCTCGCACACGGTGCGGCCGCCCAGGCGCTGCACCAGCTCCTCGTCCTGAATGTCGAAGAACAGCACCGCATCGAGGGAGCGCCCCAGCTCACGGAGGACGCGCTCGAGGCCTTCCGCCTGCGGCGTCGTGCGCACCACGCCGTCGAGAACGGCGCCCTTGCTGAACTCGGATGTGGCCAGCGCATCCTTGAGAATGCCGAGGATGACCGCGTCCGGTACGAGGTCGCCGCGCTCCATGAACGCGGTCGCTTCGCGCCCCAGCGGCGTCCCTTCACGCTGGGCCGCTCGCAGCACGTCACCGGTCGCGATGCTCGGAACGCCAAGCGCCGCGGCCAGCCGCGGCGCTTGCGTCCCCTTTCCCGCTCCAGGCTTTCCAAAGAGAACGATGTTCATGCGCAGCGGCTGTTGGCCGGTGATGGGAGTCCGGACCGTCCCTAGAATCCGCCGGTTGCCTGCCGTCCGCGGAAGCGCACGCGCCCCTTCTTCATGAAGCCGTCGTACTTCCGCAGCAGCAGATGCTGCTGCACCTGCGCCATCGTGTCCAACGCGACACCGACGACGATGAGCAGCGACGTCCCGCCGAACTGGAAGGGCACGTTCATCACATCGGCGATGAACACCGGCAGCAGCGCGATGAACGTCAGGAAGAGCGCGCCCGGCAGAGTGATGCGCTCCACGACCTTCTCGATATACTCCGCCGTCTTCGCGCCGGGCTTCACGCCCGGGACAAACCCGCCCTGCTTCTTCAGGTTCTCCGCGACGTCGATCGGATTGAAGATGATGGACGTGTAGAAATACGTGAAACCGAGAATCAGGATGCCGGACAGCAGAAAATACCAGATCGTGCCCGGCTGGAAATACTCCGCGATCTGTTGCGCCGGCGCGTTGCCGCTGAACTGCGCGATGGCGCCGGGGATGACAATCACCGACTGCGCGAAAATGATCGGCATGACGCCCGCCGCCATGACGCGCAGCGGAATGAAATTCTTCGCCGCCTCGCGCATCCGGCCGCGCGCCATCGTGCGCTGCGGGATCTGGATCATGATCCGGCGCGCCGCCATGGTGACGGCCACCACGCCGGCCACCACGCCCACCATGACCAGCGTCAGCACCAGGAGATCGAACAATCCGAGCGCGCCCGTGGACACGAAGCGGAAGGTCTGGAAGATCCCCGGCCAGAAGCGCTCCACGATCGAGAAGAAGATCAGCAGGCTCGCGCCGTTGCCCAGCCCGCGCTCGGTGATCTGCTCGCCCAACCACATCACGAAGATCGCCCCCGATGTGAGGAAGAGCATCATCTGCATCACGAAGCCGAAGCCCGGGTTGGTGACGGCGCCTTCGAGTCCCGACGTGAACAGCGCGAACCCATATGCCTGCACTATGGCGAGCCCCACGGTGAGATACCGTGTCCACTGCGTCAGCTTTTTCCGCCCCTCCTCGTCCTTCTGCATCTTCTCGACGGGCGCGTACACCGCGCCCGCGATCTGCATGAAGATGCTCGCGGAGATGTACGGCATGATGCCCAGCGCGAACACCGTCGCGCGCGACAGGCCGCCGCCCACGAACAGGTCGTACAGCCCGAGCAGGCCGCCCTGTCCCTGGTTCTGGAAGAAATCGGT
>JANNOC010000528.1:0-3670 GCA_031398865.1 Gemmatimonadota bacterium
GCCGCCGGACTGACGCTCACGGTCGCCACATGGACTCACGCGCATTCCCCGAGTTCGTGGTGGCCGCACCAATGGCCGCTGTTCGGCCAGGCCGCGCTGATGGTGCTGGCTGTCGACTTTCTGCGCTACTGGCTGCATCGCGCCTGCCATGGCTTTGCTCCGCTGTGGCGGTTGCACGAAGTCCACCACTCGCCCGATATTCTGTATACGCTGAACGTAGGGCGTTTTCACCCTCTCGAAAAGCTGCTTCACTTCTCGCTTGATACGGTGCCCTTCGTGCTCCTCGGCGTGGCGCCCGAGGTCGTGGCCGCGTACTTCCTGTTCTATGCAGTCAACGGTTTCTTCCAGCACAGCAATCTGCAGTTGCGCTACGGGTTGCTGAACTACCTGGTCGGCAGCGCCGAAACCCATCGCTGGCACCATGCCCGCGATCCCAAGTTGGCGTCCTGCAACTTCGGCAACACGACGATAGTCTGGGACGTGCTGTTCGGAACCTGGTACCTGCCCATGGATCGCAGCGTCGATATCGGCATTCCCGATCGTCATTATCCGAAGGACTTCTGGTCACAGATGTTCATCCCGTTTCGAAAAGGACAGAGTCCGGGGCGCAGTTTGCGCAGCCGTATCGCGGATCTTGCCATCGGCTTGCAGTTGCGCTGGACCCGGTTGACGCAGGGCCGCCGGATCGCCGCCGCGGCACGCAACCCGATGGGCAAGCAGCATGCCCTGCTCGCTCAAGTCATCCGGCGAAATCGCGAAACCACATTCGGACGCAAGCACGGCTTCGATCGGATCGACACCTACGCAAGATTCGTGGAACAGGTTCCTGTAAGCGAATACGAAGCCCTGCGTCCCTATGTCGAAGCGGAAATCGAACGTGGAGAACAGGCGCTGACCGCCGAATCACCCATGCACTACCTGCGTACCAGCGGAACCACCGGCAAGCCGAAGGACATTCCGCTCGTGGATTCGCATCTGCACCAACTTCGGCAGGTCAACCGTTTGTCCATTTCGAGCCAGCATCGCGTCTGCCCCGCCGCCTTCAGTGGAAGCATCCTCGTCATTACCAGCCCGGCATTCGAGGGGACGCTTGCCAACGGCAAACCTTTCGGATCCGCCTCGGGTATCGTATCCGGCAGCACCCCACCGCTGGTGCGGGAAAAGTTCGTGGTGTCCGCGCCAGTGCTGGCCATTGCCGACAGCCGCGTGAAATATCTCCTGATCCTCCGGCTGGCCATTGCACGCCGGGACATCACGTATCTCGGCACGGCCAATCCGAGCACGTTGCTGGCGTTGATGAAACTCTATCGCGAGAATGAAACCGCGCTGATCGCGGATCTGCACCAAGGCGGATTCTTTCTCGCCGACCAGGTCCCGGCCGATGTGCTGCACTCGGTGCAAAAGCACTTGCGTCCGGTTCCCCTGCGCGCAACTGAGATCGCGCAACTACAGACGGTAAACGCGGGACGACGCATAGCCGACCTCTGGCCGGAACTGCGGCTCGTGGTTACCTGGACTTGCGCCAGCGCCGGAATCGCCGCAGCCGCCCTTCGCGCCGAATTGTCGCCCGGCACGCACATTCACGAACTAGGCTACGTTTCCAGCGAGTTCCGGGGGACGATCACAATAGGCAAGCGCGCCGGCAGCGGACTACCCACCTGGGACATGCACTTTTTCGAATTCGTGGAAAAGGATCGCTGGGACCGTGGCGAACCGGAGTTCCTGACCCTGGACAAATTGCGCAAACATACCGACTACTACGTGATCGTTACTACACCCTCCGGGCTCTATCGCTACTTCATCAACGACCTGGTCCGCGTGACCGGCTTCTTTCACCGCATGCCGCTGCTGAAGTTCATGCAGAAAGGCAAAGGCGTGACCAATATCACGGGGGAAAAACTTTACGAATCGCAGGTACTCGCGGCGGTGCGCCATGTGCTCGAACAGCTCGGCCGCACCCCCCGCTTCGTCATGATGCTCGCTGACGAGGCCGCCCAAGGCTACCGCTTGTATGTCGAAACAGATGCGGGAGAGAAGCCGGAATCGCGACTTCTGGCACAAATGGTCGATGCGCAATTGCGATCGCAGAATATCGAGTATGACGCCAAGCGCGAGAGCGGACGTCTCGCGGACATCACCGCAGCATGGCTCTCGCCCGGAACGGAGGAAGCTTACAAGCACGCAAGTGTTCAGCAGGGTCAGCGCGAGGGACAGTTTAAGTTCGTGGCCCTCGCGTACAAGAAGAAGTTTTCCTTCGACCTGGATGCATTCGTCGAAGGCGGCACTCCTTGATTGAATCCATCGTCGCACGCTCGCTGGAAATCGCGTTCAAGACCGCGTTCTCGCATGCCTCTGCATCCCGCGACACCACACACTCTCTATGGGTCGAGGCGAGGATGCGGGACGGCACCATCGGATACGGCGAAGGCTGTCCCCGGGACTACGTGACCGGCGAAACACTGGATGGCGCTCTCGCTTTCGTGTCCGGCTTCACGCAAATCTGGTTGAAGGAAATTCACGACGTCGAATCGCTAAACATCTGGACACAAACGCACCGAGCGGAAATCGACGCAAACCCCGCAGCGTGGTGCGCCGTTGAGCTGGCTTTGCTCGACGCCTTTTCGAGCCACGCGGGCAAGACAGTCGAAGCAATGCTTGGCCTGCCGGCGATCGGCGGCAAGTTCCGGTATACGGCGGTGCTCGGCGATTCGGCGGCAAAACGCTTCGAAGCGGAACTCTCGCGTTACCGGCAAACCGGCTTTCTCGACTTCAAGATCAAGCTCTCCGGCAATCTCCAGCGCGATCTCGACAAAGTTGCGCTGCTGAAAACTGCGGGCATTGCGCCTGAAGCGGTGCGGGCGGATGCCAACAATCTCTGGTCGGATGCGGGCGTTGCGGTTCGGTTTCTCTCCAGCCTGGACTACGGATTCAGGGCACTCGAGGAGCCCCTGCGGGCGGGCGACCATGCCGGCATGAACAGGATTTCAGCGCAAACAGGCTGCTCGATCATCCTCGACGAAAGCCTGTTGCGCGCCGATCAGCTTTCGCTGTTCTCCGATTCCCCCGGGCGCTGGATCGTGAACCTGCGGATTTCGAAGATGGGAGGCCTGATCCGGTCGCTCGAACTTCTCGGCGTTGTCCGTCGCTCGGGACTGCGCGTAATCATCGGCGCCCATGTCGGGGAAACCAGTCTTCTTACGCGAGCCGCGTTGACGATTGCCAACGCCGCCCGGGACATACTGGTGGCTCAGGAGGGTGCATTCGGAACCCATCTGCTCGAACATGACGTCATCGATCCGCCAATCATGTTCGGGGCCGGTGGCGCGTTGGATGCAAGTCAGTTGCCCGTCGGAACCGGTTTCGGTCTGGTTCCGCCGCAAATCGACAAATGAATGTTGCGCGGATAACCACTGAAAATCTTACGGCCCTAGTTCCCGCCTTGCTTGCCGACGCGCCTTCTGAGCCGGCGCAAGATCTCCGCGGCCGTCGGCATGAAGTTGATCCGATGCACATCGTTGAGCTCGCGTGCCCGTCCGAGAAACTCCCGCTCCGGCGGCGGGAATCCGGGCCCCTTGCAGGCGAACACGATCCTGTTTTCCGGATCTTCAGAGGGGATGGAAACGACCTGATCGTCGAAACTGTTGCGCAGACGTGAAATGCAGGCGCCATA
>JANNOC010000224.1:0-18548 GCA_031398865.1 Gemmatimonadota bacterium
CCACCGGCGCCCGCGTCGAGCGCGGCTCGCACCGCCCGATCCGCATCCGACGCCGAGTAGCCTAACGATATGAGGGCGCGGAGCGCGTCATCAGCGCCGGCGCCATCGTCGCGTCGTGCGCCCGCTTCCGCACCTCGATACAGTTCGTCCAGCTTGTCGGCCAGATCCAGGATGAGCTGCTCCGCCTTCTTCCGGCCAACGCGCGGAACACTTTGAAGCGTGGCGATGTCCTTCTCCCGGATGGCGCGAACGAGGCGGTCGGCGGACAGTGTGGACAACATGCCGAGCGCGAGGGAGGGGCCGATTCCCTTGGCGGCGAGCACCTTCTGGAACACGCGTCGCTCGAACAGTGTGGCGAAGCCAAACAGCAGCCACGCGTCCTCTCGCACGACCAGGTACGTGTGCAGCGCGGCCTGCTCGCCAGGCTTCGGGAGTGCTTCGTAGGCGCTGAGCGGAATGAGCAGCTCATAGCCGACGCCGCCTTCCGTCATGATTTCGACGCGGTCGAGGTCTTTCGACACGAGCGTCCCTGTGATGTGCGCGATCATCGTCGCAGCCCCGCGAGGCCGGGGCGCGCGTCGCTCGCCATGGCTTCGCGCAGTGTCGGCACCCGCGCACTCATCGCATACGCAAGCGCCGCGGCAACGCCGTCGGCCGCGTCCGATGGCTGTGGCGCGCTGCGCAGCCGCAGCAGCTGCATGATCATGAACTGCACCTGTTCCTTCGTGGCGGCGCCGCGACCGCACACCGCCTTCTTGATCGCCGCGGGAGGAAACTCGTGGACGGGAATTCCCGCCTGTGCCGCGGCGAGCAGGATGACACCGCGCGCATGTCCCAGAACGACTGTCGTTCGCACGTTGCGGGAAAAGAAAACGTCCTCGACGGACAGCGCGTCAGGACGATGCCGCTCGATCAGCTCGCGTGTGCCCAAATGAATCTCGTGCAGTCGCTCCGGCAGCGGGTCACGCGCGCGTGTGCGGAGCACGCCGCATTCGACCAGTGAGAAGAGACCGGACCCCTCGTCGCGCACCACGCCGTAACCGGTGACAGCGGTGCCGGGGTCAATCCCGAGAACGAGCATCCCGGCTACGACCTGGTCACTTCGGAGATATCCATGTCGAAGTTGGCATCCACCTTCTGTACGTCGTCCAGCTCTTCCAATGCCTCGAGCAGCTTGAGCAGTTGTTCGGCGTCGTGTCCTTCGATCCGCACCGTGTTTTTCGCGATCCAGGAGATTTCTGCTTCCTGTGCCGCGATGCCGCGTGTTTCGAGCGCGCTTTTCACGGTGTGCATCCGTGCCGGATCTGTCGTGACGACGAACTGTGCGTCTTCGCGAGCGAAGTCCTCCGCGCCCGCATCGAGCGCGGCTTCGAGCGTGGCATCCTCCTCGTACTGTGTGGCGTCGAGATAGATCAGTCCTTTGCGATCGAACATCCACGACACCGAGTTCGTGGCGCCGAGGTTTCCGCCACCGCGCGACAGCCGGTGGCGTACCTCCGCCACGGTGCGTGTCGCGTTGTCCGTCAGGGCCTGCACCATCAGGGCGACGCCGCCTGGCCCGTAGCCCTCGTACAGCACCTCGACGTAGTCCACGCCTTCCAGCTCGCCCGTGCCCTTCTTGACTGCGCGCTCGATGTTGTCCTTGGGCATGGACGCGGCTTTGGCGATCTCGATCGCGGTGCGCAATCGCGGATTGCCCGCCGGGTCGCCGCCACCAGACTTCGCCGCGACGGTGATTTCACGAATCAGCTTGGTGAAATGCGCACCACGCTTCGCGTCAGTCGCTGCCTTGTAATGCTTGATCTGCTTCCACTTGCTGTGACCGGCCATCGGGTGCTCGCGGGCTCTTGGTGGGCGTGACTCGCGAAATATAGCCCCCGCCGCGAGGGCGGCCAGCGAATTACGCCGCGCGCGCTCGTCCTAGCGCGGATACCGCATCGTGAGAGCGACGCGCCACCCGTTCAGATCCGCATCCGCGCCGGGAATGGATTCGCCTCCGCTTCCCGTGCTGCTCGGGAGCGTCAGGCTGCCCGTGGTATACGCGACACTCGGAATCGCGCCGACGTCTCCGACGCTGACGCGCGTCCGCAGGCCGAGCATCGCGAGCTGCCCCGCGCGCTCCCCGTCACGACTCCAGTGCCGCAACTCCACGTTCGGCTCCAGTGACGCGTCGCCCAGGCGCCACGCGAGGGACATCGCCAGGTTGGCGATATTCTCCGGCGGAGTCGTCACGCCGTTCGCCTGCTCGCCCGAGAGGCGCCGAAGATTCCACGCCGAGAGCTGCAGGTCGGTTCCACGCAGCGGTGTGTTGTAGGCGGCCTGTGCGACCCAGCGATCGCCCGTGCTGTACGTGAACGATCCCGCGTTGTCATCGCCGAACGCGGAGTATGTCATGCCTAACGCCATCCGCCCCGCGCCGATGGGCCGATCCACCCCGAGACGGGCACGGTACTCATCGCCCGGCAGATACTTCACCTGCGAGCCGGCATCATCCTCCAGTCCGGGTTCGTACTTTGCCGAGCGGCGCACGCTGCCGCCAAAGCCGACGTTCCAGCTGCCAAGCGGACGCGCGATGGCGATGCCGCCCGTGCCGGCCAGGCCCGTTCCCATGTTCGAGATCGGAAACGCGAAGAAGTCGTTCCCGATGTTGCCGGCCGCGAGTCGTTGCGCGGAATCCACCGTGGCCTGTCCGGTGGGGAGATTGACGCCCAGCGTCAGCACGATGGCATCGGCTCCAATCGTGAAATTGCCACGCACCTGCGTGTCAGTGATGCCATCAACGCGACTCGAGAACGTGCCTCCGTTTCCCTCGACGCGCGCATTCGCGTATGCGGTCGCAAGGTCAACGGTGAAGCGACTCCCGAGAGGCATCACGAACGCGAAGGGGATCGCCAGCTCCGAGATGGTGCGCCCGACCGGTGCGTCGATCTTGTACGACACATACTGCGGCGCGAAGCGATACGTCTGACTCAGCACGGCCTGCGCGCCGGCGAATCGCGCGGCGGCCAGCGCGACCACCGCGGGCGCGAGTATGACGAAGCGTCTCATCGTGGTCGCCCTCACGGTTGCCTGATGATGACGGTGAGCTTGCCGATGCTGCCGCCCGGGTTCTCCGTACCGCCCGTGGACGACGCCGGATCCTTGCCGGATGGGACCGTGGTCGTGACCGTCGCGGCGTCGGCGGCTGGCGAGGGGTTGAGATCGTTGGTCGCGTCCATCAGCGTCCCGCTGAGCGGATTCACTCCGATGCCGCTTCCGGTCGCGACGATTCCCTGCGCGCCAAGCGCGACAATGACACCTTCGTTCGTGCCGCGCAGCATCGGTTCGAGGGTCGTTATGGCAAAGCTCGACGCCGAAATCAGGACGCGCACATCCTCCTGACGCTTGACGGCCGCCGCGAAGTTGGGATCCAGCCGTACGGCTTCGGCGTAATGCCGCGCCGCAAGGTCCAGGTTGCCGTTGTCCTCGGCGAGCAGCCCCGCGCTATACGCGAGAAAAGCAGCCAGCGACCGCGTGGGGCGCTGTTCCACGAGTTGGCGCTCCGCCGGCGTCAGGCGTACGCCCAGTGCGGCGAAGATCTCGAGCACAATGCGCTTCTCGATGACGAACAGCTGCTCCAGGCGATCGCTGTGCTGCATGGCGTTCAGCGCCCGCGTCGTCGGCACGTCCACGACCGCCGCGTCCACGGAGAGTGACTGACTCGGCAGCTCCGTGATCGTGCCGTGCACCAGACGGCCCGCACGAATGAGCCGCCCGCCTCGCAACGACGTTCCCGCGTCACCCCGGTCGCTCTGCGACAACGCGATCTCGTTGAGCAACGTCTGCATCCGATCGCGTTCGACCACCCGGAGCGCGGGTGACCGACTCAGGTCAGTAATCAGCATGTCGGCAAGGCCGCGCTCCAGGGGAACGAGCGAGCTGTCGCGACCCGTGAACTTCAGGGGCATCACCGCGATGGTGTTCGGCTCGCCAGGGGTGGCCGACAGTGCGGCCTCCTGCGTGACCATCTCGCGCGCCGCGACCTCCAGTTCCTTGCGCGCCAGGATGATCATCCGGGAACGCAGTTGCGCGCGCGCGCGCGGTGTACGGCCAGGTTGCAGATACGTCGCGTACGCGACGCGCGCGGCCGGCAGATCACCCCCCTGCTCCGCGCTCATCCCTAGATACAGCGCGACGACGCCATCCTTCGGTGCCAGCGTGTGCGCCTGCGCCAGTACTGTTCGTGCCTCAGCAAACCGACCGCTCTTGTAGTACGCGATCCCGAGTGCGCGCAGCACGTTCATGGACTGCGGATTGGCGGCGGATGCCGTTTCGAGCCGACTCACAGCCTCGGGCCGCGCCGTGCGCCCCGTTCTGGCGCAGCCAGGGACGAGCAGCATGGTACACACGGCGAGCGTCGCACCCAACATTCGGTGATTGCGCATCCAGCTCCTCCTAACGGTCCGGGTCCAGCATGTCCTCGAATCGCATCCACTGCTTGTAGAAATACAGGTCCACATAGCCGGCCTGTCCATTGCGGTTTTTCAACACCAGCAGCTCCGTTGCCCCTTCGACTCCCTGGCTGGGCTGGTACATCTCTTCGCGGAAAACACCGAGCACGACGTCCGCCTGCTGCTTCACGGCGCCGAGTGTGGCGAAATCGTCGAGCCGCGGACGACGATCGTCACGGTCCCCCGGCAGCGCCGGAAGATGCGCCGTGACGAACATCGTCTTGTTGCTCTCGATCGCGAGCCGCTTGAGTTGCCGGGCGGCCGACGCGAGCGATTCGTCCTGAGTCGTCTCCCCTGATGCCAGCGATTGCAGCGAGTCCACAATGACGAGGTCCACTTCCGTTTCACCGTCCAGCGCGTCCGCGAGCCCGTTGATCCCGCCGGACGGGAGCACCTCAATTCGGGGAATTGTGTCGCGCAGTCGCACCGCGGCGCCCCCCACACTGGCGCGCGTCGCTTCATCCAGCGCGCCTCGCCGGATATCGTCGATCCGTGCGCGTCCTTCGATCGCGAGCACGCGCTCGAGCACACGCTCCACGCTCATTTCGCCGGAGTAGAAGGCGGCCACCTGGCCGTCCACCGTCGCGCGCAATGCGATGGCGAGCGCCAGCGCGGACTTTCCGCTCCCGACATCGCCCCCCAGAACAACCAGATCACCACGTCGCAAGCCTCCGCCGAGCATGCGATCCACACTTGGAAAACCGGTCGGAAGTGTGTCCGCGGGCGGCGCCCCATCGGCGACAGCATCGAGCTGGCGCATGATCGCCGACAGGGGTGAAAAGTCCGTGCGACGACTCATGGTCCATTATAGGATGGCCAGCGCGAGCCCGGCAAGCGAAATCTTACCGCTGGAGGGCGGCGAGCAGCCCCTCCAGCTCCTCGCGCGCGCCTCGTTCCAGGTTCGGCCGCGCGTGCTCCAGCACGCGCGCCAGCGCTGCCGCCACCGACTTGGTGTCCTCTCCCGCGGTGGCATCCATGAGGCGCGCCAGCAGGACGCGACTCGCCGCCGGAAGGGTCAGGGCGCCGAGCCACGCGCGCGCGGCGACAGCACGTCCGGCGCGGGCGGTCGCGCTGATCGGCGTGGCGGCCAGCATCCCCGCGGCGAGGCGGGCCGAGAGGAAACATGCGAGCGCGATCTCACGACCTCCGCCGAGTGTAGCACGGCCCGCGAGCGCGGCGAGTGCGGGAAACGGGAAGGCGGGCGTCGCGAGTGCGTATGGCGGCGAGGCGGACGGAGCGATCACGCGCGGAATAGTGCGTCGAAAGAACGTGACACGATAGAGCCGTGTCACTCGCCCGGATTCCGCCGCGCCACTACATTCTGCCCACATGGCGCCAGTGATGAAGCAGCTCCTGTGGGTGGATGACGAGGCGGAACTGCTCGAACCGCACCGATTGTATCTCAAGGAGCGCGGCTACGAGGTCGCGTGGGCGAGCAACGCGGACGACGCGGTCGAGCTCCTGCGGCAGCGTCCCTTCGATCTCGTGTTGCTGGACGAGCAGATGCCGGGAAAGCGCGGTCTCGAAGCGTATCGCGAAATGCGCGAGCTCGTACCGAGCCTGCCGGTCATCATGGTCACGAAGAGCGAAGAGGACACAACGCTGCGCGAGGCACTCGGCGCGAACATGCTGGACTATCTCGTCAAGCCCATCAACCCGCGCCAGGTCCTGACCGTCGTCACGCGCATCCTCGATGGCCCGCGCATCCGGCAGCAGGCGCTCGCGCGGTCATTCGTGGAACGCTTTCGTGCCATCGAACAGGAGCGCTCCTCCCGCACGTTCGACTGGCACGCGTGGATCGAACGGTATGCCGAGTTCATGCGCTGGGACATTGAGCTCGCGCAGGCCGGCGAAATGGGATTGTACGAGTCCCTGCGTGGCCTCTACCCCGACATGCACCGCGACTTCGCGCACTACATGAACGTCGCGTACCCGGCGTGGCTTAAGGATCTCGACGGCGACCGGCCGCCGCTCTCCATTGACGTCGTGGAGGAGTTCGTGTTGCCGCTGCTCCGGCGTGATCGCGCCGCGGTGTTCATCGTGGTGGATTGCCTGCGTCTGGACCAATGGCTCGTGCTGGAGCCGCTGCTCGCGCCCTACTTCGAGGTGGAGACCACGCACTATTTCGCGGTGCTCCCAACCGCGACCCCGTACTCGCGCAACGCACTGTTCAGCGGGCTGTTTCCCGGGGAGATCGCGGCGCGCTTTCCCGACTGGTGGGGAGAGCGCGAGGACGAATCCCTCAATGCGCACGAGCGCGAGCTACTCGTGGCGCAGTTGGAGGAGCTCGGCGCGTCGGTGCCGGTACGGTATCACAAGATCTCGACCGCCGCGGACTCCGATGACCTGGAGCGGCACCTCGCCGGCGCCATCGCGCAGGACGGGATCACCGCCTTCGTCTTCAACTTCGTGGATCTCCTCACGCACGGGCGTAGCGAGTCGGCGATTCTCCACGAAGTCGCGCGCGACGAGATCGCTCTGCGCCAGATCACCAAGCAATGGTTCCAGCGCTCGGCGCTTCTGACCGTCCTCAAGGAAGCGGCGCGTCGGAAGCTGTCCATCGTGCTGACCAGCGATCACGGCTCCATCCACTGCCACACGCCCGCGACGGTGTTCGCGAAGCGGGATGCGACAGCGAACCTGCGCTACAAGTTCGGTGAAGATCTGCGCGCGGAAAAGCCGGCCCACGCGCTGCTGTTCACCAACGATGATCATCTCCGCCTGCCGCGACGCGGCATGGGCGGCAATTCGCTGCTCGCCGTGGGCGATGCCTTCTTCGTGTATCCCACGAAGCTGCGCGAATACCAGAGTCGCTATCGCGGCTCATTCCTGCACGGGGGCGTGACCCCCGAAGAAGTGATTCTCCCACTCTCGCTGCTCACGCCGCGCCGGTAGATGTCTCCGCAACGGCGGCTGCTGCGCTTCCTGCGTCCCCACTGGAAGCTCATGGCGCGTACCGTCTCCGCGAGCATCGGCGCGGCGATGCTGGACGCCTATGCGTTCGCGCTGCTCATCCCGTTTCTGAACGCGCTCTTCGGATTGCCGCCGCTCCCGCTCAAGTCCGACGGCGTGACCCGCGTACTCGCCGCGACCATGGGCGCGCTCCTCGATCCCGCGGACAAGATGGGATCGCTGCAGAACGTCATCCTCGTGATTCTCGTGACCATTCTCGCGAAGAACGCGCTGGTGTGGTTCGGCGGGCTGAGTAGCGCGCAGTTGCAGGAGTTCGTCACGCGCGATCTGCGCAACGCGGTGTATGCGCACCTCCAGCGGCTCCCGCTGGGATACTTCACGCGGATGAAGGCGGGACAGATTCTGTCGCGCGTGCTGTCGGACACCGACCAGACGAAGGCACTGATCACTCAGCTGGTGACGCAGTCGGTGCAGCACGTCGCGCTGGTGATCATGTACCTCGTCGTGCTGTTCGCGATCTCATGGAAGCTCACGCTGATCGCTCTCATTGTCGCGCCGTCGCTGATGCTCGCGCTGCAGCCACTGCTCAAGAAGCTGCGCAAGGGATACCGCCGGCTGCGCAACGATCACGGCGAGATGATGAGCGTCCTGCAGGAGGTGATCGGCGGGATCCGCCTCGTGAAGTCCTTCGGCGCGGAGCCGTACGAGGAGCGGCGCTTCGTCGCGGCGAGCCAGCGGTATTCCAGCGGCATCGTCAAGGTATCGCGGCTGGCATTTCTGTCTCAGCCGATCACCGAAGTGATCGGCACGATCATCACGGTCGCGCTGCTCTGGATCGGCGCACGCGAAGTGCTCGTCGAGGGAACGCTGCAGGGATCGCAGCTGATCGTCTTTCTGACGGTGGTGATGCGGCTGCTGCAACCATTGAAGACGCTGTCACAGATCCCGACGGCGGCGCAGGGCTCGCTCGCCGCGGCGGAGCGTCTGTTCGAGGTGCTCGATCGTCCCTCGGAAGCGCAGCTCGACACGGGGACACGTGCGGTGAGCGGGTTCCGCGACTCTGTCGTCTTCGACAACGTGTCCTTCGCGTATGACACCGAATCGGTGCTGCGCGAGATCAGCTTCACCGCGCGCAAGGGAGACGTCGTTGCGCTGGTCGGGGCGAGCGGGGCAGGGAAGACGACGCTCGTGGATCTCATCCCGCGCTTCTACGAGCGCAGCGGTGGGCGCATTCTCGTGGACGGCGTGGATACGAAAGAGATCGCGCTTGCGTCCCTGCGTTCGCTCACCGGGATCGTCAGTCAGGATACCGTGCTGTTCAACGATACAGTGCGCAACAACCTCGCGTACGGCACTGCCGAGCACTACAGCCCGGAGCAGGTGCAGGCCGCGGCACGGGCGGCGAACGCGCACCAGTTCATCGTCGAATTGCCGGAGGGCTACGAGACGCTGCTCGGAGAGCGCGGCACGCGCCTGTCCGGCGGACAACGGCAGCGCATCGCCATCGCCAGAGCCCTGCTCGTCGACCCGCCCATTCTCATTCTGGACGAAGCGACGTCCGCGCTCGACACCGAATCCGAGCGTCTCGTGCAGGAGGCGATCGATCGGTTGCTGTCCGGACGGACAGTGTTCGTGATTGCGCACCGCCTCACGACCGTCGAGCACGCCGATCAGATTCTGGTGCTCGACAAGGGCACCATCGTGGAGCGCGGGACGCACGGCGAGCTGCTCGCGCGACGGGGCGCTTACTTCCGGCTGCACGGCATGCAGTTCCGCGACCGTCCACCCGCGGCCGACTGACATGCGCGCGCTTTTTTACCACGCTTCGCGCGAGTGGTCGGGGAGCGCGCGCGCCTTTTCCGTCGCGGCGCGGCTGCTCTCCGATCGTGGTTGGCAAGTGACCTTCGCGTGTCCTGGCGAAAGCGCGCTGGAGGAGCGTGTGGCGGCTGGTGGGTTGGAGGTGGAGCCGCTGCGCGGCGGCGGCGTCTGGCTGGAGAGCCAGCGCCTGCGCGTCGTTCTGAATGAGCGTTTCATCGAAGTCGTGTTCGTCCACGCCGAGCGCGAGCAGTTGACCGCCGCCACGGCGACGCGCCTGGCGGAGCGTGGTGCCGTCGTCAGGCGGACGCCGGCGGGTGGACGCCTGACGCTCGGTGTGGTGGGCGGACGCCTCGCGATGCGCCTGGCCGCCACCGGATTTCTCTTCACGACGGTGGGCGAGCTGCAAAGCGCACCGCCGGTGAGCAAGGCGCTGGATCCCGCCGTGGCCGATGTGGGAGTGGATGTCGCCGCGTACGATGCTGTGCGTCCGATCCGGCTCTCCGACATGGGCGGCGGCGACGACATCAGGCTCCTCGTCTGCCTCTGCGACCGGACGGGGAAGGCGCGGGCGGCCACGGTGCTGCGCGCTGTTGCGCTGCTCGCGCCCCGGCATCCGGGGCTGCGCCTCGCGATGCTCGGTCCGGGCTCGGATGACGATGATCTGCGCATGCACGCGGCCGCACTGGGCATTACCAACGTCGTCAGTCACCTCGGCGAGCGCGACGATCAACTATCCGTGCTCGATGCGGCGGAGTTGGGCTGGGTCATTGCCGACGGGGATACCGCCGCCTTCGGTGCGCTCGATCTCATGGCGCTCCGCGTTCCCGTACTCGGCGATCGCGGAAGCGTGCTGCAGCGCTACGTCGCGGATGGTATCACCGGTGCGCTTCTGCCACCCGGCGACGCAGGGGCGACCGCGGCGACCGTTGCGTCGCTGTTGGCGCACCGGGAGCAACGTGCCGCGATGGGAAGCGCGGGGCGTGCACGCGTGGCGCGCGAGTTCAGTGAGACGAGCATGGCGGACGGCTTCGAGCGCGCCGCGGCAGGCGCGCGCGATCGCACCCGGTGGAGGCTCTGATCCACAGGATTGCGCTGCCGAGCATGGCCGAATTGCTCGGCTTGGCGGTCTGGTTCGGCGCCACACGGAACGCGCGCTGATGCTCGCGCTGCTGCGACGCGGCTCCGACCGCCCGCTCTGGCAGCGGATTGCGTTGGTGTGCTTCGCCCTCGCGACGCTCCTCTTTCTCGTGCAGAGCTATCGCAAGGCGTACCGACCGCAGGGGACGGATTTGACGTCGTATCTCCTGTCCGCCGACGCACTGCTGCACGGACGCAATCCGTATGTGACCGCCGCGACGTTTCCGTACATCTATCCGTTGTTCTTTGCCTTCCTGCTCATTCCACTGGCCGTGCTGCCCTACTGGCTCGCGACGCTCGCATGGTTCGTCGCGGGTGTGGGCAGTGCCGTCCTCGCGGTGCGATTGCTGCTCGTGCATGCGCGAGAGTGGACGGGCGTCGGCTGGCAGCGCCGCATGCTGCTGCCGATGCTCTTCGTCGTTCTGCTCATGCTCGGCAGCATTCAGAACAATCTGCTCAATGGACAGGCGAACTTCGTTGTTCTGGCCTTATGCGTGCTCTTCCTGCACGCCACCGCGCGCGGACGGTCACTGGCTGGCGCCGCGTACCTCGGCGCCGCGGTGGCGATCAAGCTGGTGCCGTTGATCTTCGTGCCGTATCTCCTCGCGCGGCGCCGATACGGGCAACTCGCACTCACCGCCGCGCTTGCCGTGCTCTTCTGCGCGCTTCCGGCGCTCTTTCTCGGGTCGCGGATCCTGCCGCTGTATCGCGACTACGTCGACACGTTCCTTCTCGGCGCCGTCGCGCACGGCACGACACGGATGTTCTTCACGCTCGGCGGCTTTCTCGGATGGCTGAGCCCGGGGCTGCCGGCCGGCCTTCCTGTGCGCGTGCTGTGCGCCGGGCTCGTTATGCTTCCCATCATGCTACAGGAGTGGCGCTGGCGTGCACGGACGAGCGGCGCCTTCGACATGTGGATGGCCGCGCAGTACTTCCTGGCAATCCTGCTCATCTCACCGCTCTCCGAGACGCACCACCTCGTCTTCGCCCTTCCAGCGCTCACCCTGCTCGTGCTCGCGGCAGTGTTCGGCGATCGAAGAGCCTCTGTACCGGGCCGCCTGCTCGCCGCGGCGTTCGTGTTGTTCGCGGTGGGGCAGCTCGCGAAGCACGGCCCATTTTATTTTCTCGCGATCGCAACGACGTACGCCGCCCTGTTCGTCGTCGTAAGGCGGGCGGATACCGCGCGCTCCCCGGATGCGCCTGACGTGTTAGCGGCAGACTGACCGGCAGCGACTGGCGCGGTTTCGGCGCGCGACGTTATCATGCAGCATCTTCGGGAGAGAGCGCATGGCCGACCGGGCTTCGGGCCGCACCGACAAAATCTGGCGCGACGGACGGTTCGTGAGCTGGGACGACGCGACTATTCACGTGATGAGTCACGTCGTCCACTACGGATCGAGCATATTCGAGGGGGTGCGCTGCTACGAGACGCCCACCGGTAGCGCGATTTTCCGGGTGCGCGATCACATGCGGCGCCTGCTGGGCTCCGCGACGATCTATCGGATGGACATCCGCTACTCCCAGGAGGAGCTCGTTCAGGCGTGCCTCGACACCGTGGCCGCGAACGATGTGCGGAAGTGCTATCTCCGCCCGGTGGCACTGCGCACGGGCGAGCAGATGGGTGTCTTTGGTGGTGAGGCCCCGGTTGAGACGTTCATCATCGCGTGGAAGTGGGGCGCCTATCTCGGTCACGATGCGCTGGAGAACGGCGTGGATGTCTGCGTGTCCAGTTGGCGCAGACCGGCTCCGGACACGTTCCCGGCGATGGCGAAGGCGGGAGGCAACTACCTGAACTCCCAGCTCACGAAGATGGAAGCGCGTCAGGACGGGTACATCGAAGGCATCACCCTCGATTCCTTTGGCTTCGTCTCGGAAGGCAGCGGCGAGAACCTCTTCCTTGTGCGGGATGGCGTGCTCTATACGAGCACGCTCGGTGCGGGTATCCTCGACGGCATCACGCGCGATTCGGTCATCCGTATCGCGAGCGATCTCGGGTACGAGGTGCGGGCGCAGACCATTCCGCGCGAGATGCTGTATGTCGCCGACGAGCTGTTCTTTACCGGGACCGCCGTGGAGGTGACTCCTATCCGGTCGGTGGATCGCATTCCGATCGGGACAGGGCGTCCTGGCCCGATCACACTCGCGATCCAGAAGCAGTATCTCGGTATCGTCAGCGGTCGCATCGAGGATCGGCACGGGTGGCTTACCATGGTTCCGGAGCCGGCCGCGGTGGGTAGATGACGCCGGGGCGCCCACCCCTCACCGGCAACCCGCCGGAACGGTGCGCGCTCTTGTTTCCGCCCACATCCCGCCATAGGTTCTTGTTCGTATCACGCGACGGCACGAGTTCATCGTCCGCGCCGCGCCGCGTGGGGCCGTTCACCGAAGCGCCCAACTCCCGCCGCGCACGCCGTGACGGGAGTTCGCGTATGCGCTCATGGAGGTGTGCGTGATCGTTGGTTGTCTGGCGCTGAATGCCTCGTTCGAGCCACTCACCATGGTGCCGCTTCGCCGGGCGCTGCGGCTGGTCATCGACGGGAAGGCAGAGATCGTCGAGGCTGACGCCGACCGGCTCGTTCGGTCGGAGCGCCTCACGTTGCCGCGCCCGGCAGTCATCCGCCTCACGCGCTTCATTCATGTGCCGCGGCGCTTTCGCCGCCAGGTGACAAACACGTTCCTGTTCGCGCGTGACCGGTATAGCTGTCAGTACTGCGGTCGCGCGACCACGGACCTCAAGCCGCGCGAGTCGCTGACGCGCGACCATCTGATCCCGCTGTCTCGCGGCGGGAGCAACGACTGGACGAACGTCGTGACCGCGTGCAGCGCCTGCAACACGCGTAAGGCGAACCGCCTGCCGGAGGAGATCGGGATGCATCCGCTGCATCCGCCGGTGGAGCCACATTTCGTGCATCTGAGTTGGGCCGTCCGGCGTCTCACCCCCACGCAGGCGCGGTACATCAAGCTGTTCTATGGCGCCGAGGTGCTGCACCAGCTCGAGGATCTCGAGCATCGCGGGGCGCATCCCGAGCGGCGGCTCACTCATGAACGGAACGTGGGAGAGCGCGCCACATAATCCTGCCGGTCACCGCCCAACAACCGCACGACGAGCGTCCGTATGCCGCGTCCCAGCGCGGTGCCGGGGTTTCGCTGGCCGCGCACCGCGGGGCGGAGTTCTCCGCGCAGCCAACGCTCGACCTCGTCCAGGTCGTTGTACGAGATTGTCTCCACTTGCAGCACGACGTTGTAATAGTGACGCCGCCCCCGGCGCCTGGGGGTGATCGGCGCCTGATAGGGGCGCTCCAGCAATGCCGCGACATCGGCGAGCTGCGCGAATTCGCCCAGGGGCGCGACTCGATCCGGCTCCATGATCCGGGCCACGCGATAACTCTTCTCCAGCGGGTCGAAGCGGACGATGACGTCCCATTCCACCGTGCGCTCCAGATCATCGAACCAGCCGCCGGCGGACCAGAGCTCCACGCGGTAGTGCAGCCGCGCGGGGAATCCGTGGCGCAGCATGTCCCCCAGCGCACGATCGTTGAGCACTCCCGACGTGGTGACCAGCGGACCCTCGCTCGCGACGGAACCGCGAGCCGGAAGCTGCAGCGCCACGAACGGCCGCGCCTGCGCAGCGAGCGGTGCCCCGCTCAGGAGCGCGAACAGCAGGAGAAACGCGGCGCGCACCGTTCTAGAATCGCTTTCTGACGCGCACGAAGAAATTGGCCGGCTCGCGCTTGTCCGACACGGACTTCGCCACATAAATCCCGAGCGCACCGACGTCGAGCCCCGCGCCGATGTTGCTGCGGAAACTTCCGAGGGGAGGCATATCATCGCTCGGATACCGCAACTCGCCGAGGCGATCGCCGACGAGCCAGCCACGGCCGGCGTCGGCGAACAGCACCCAAGATCCGTGAAGCTGAAGGATGTCGCGCCACAAAGGGGGCTCGTCGTCGCCGGCGTGACCGCCGAAGAGCACTATGTTGAACGCTCCGCGATACTCTGCCTGTGCCAGCAGCATGCGCTCGCACTCGGCGGGACGACCCGCCGGCGCAATTCCAGTACTGCATTGACCCACATCCGGGCCCGCGTCCAGATCGCGAAAATCGAAACCCGGAAGACTTCCCGCGCCGCCGACGGAAAAGCGCCGCTGCAGCGGCAAGGGATCTCCCGACAGCCAGCCTCCGGCGACCACGCGCATGTTGAGCTGCGCGTGCGGCGACAGCCGGTTGTACCGTCGCAGATCCATGAAGCCGCGCTGATAGGCGACCCGGCCACCAGTCGGATCCGGATCATCGCGCACGCCGGGCGAGGTGGGGCCGAACGATGTCACCGATCCGCGCCCTCGCTCGTAGTCCGCCACGAGGTACCAGCCCGCCAGCGGGTTGTCCACATCATTGCGCGTGTCCAGCGTCAGCGTCACGTTGCCGATGTGAAACTGTCCGTCGTCCACCACAGGATTGGCGCGCCACGGATCGCTGTCGCGGAACAATGTCCAGGGATCACGCAGCCTGCGCGTGCTCCATCGCTGATCGCTGAACGCGAAGGTCAGGCGCGTCTCTTCGGACGCGACCAGGGACAGATACGCCGTGCCGCCGTGACGGTCGAAGTAGTCGCGGTAATCCCGGTGCAGGAAGAAGGACGCGAGCCCCACTTCCGTGTCGCTGAGTTGCCACGCCTCCACCGGGTCCACGATATCGAAGAGACGGCCACCCAGCGCGAGCGCGAACGGCCGTCCGAAGCGTACCTCCGCCCGGGCAGCGTGCCCGAGATTCTGACTGTCCCAGGTCGCTTCGTTTGCCGTTCGCAGAATGCCTAACGCCTCGAGCTCGACACGCGTGTCACCGCGGTCACGTCGCATCGTCGGTCCGATCTTGATCGGCAGCCCTTCGACGCGATTGTACGAGCCACTCGACAGTCGCACCCCATTCGCCGAACGCCGGCGACGCAGGAAGCGGCGCCACCATCCGTCGTCCTCGGCGTCTGGCGGTCGGGCGCCCGCGCGCTCGGCGATGATCAAGCCACGCTCCTCGCGATAGCGCAGCGGCTGGCGGTACACCACCATGTCGCCGACGATGTGGGCACTCTCGCGTCCGCGAACCTCGCCTCCCACGACCAGCAGATCGCCCTCGATGCGTGCCGTCGGACGCAACGTGACGTCGGCGTTGATGGCAACGACGGTCCCCGTCACGCGCCCGCCGATGGCGAGCGGGCCGCCCACTACCGCGACATCGCCCTGGACAACGCGATCCTCCGCGATATCCAGGCTGCCCGTGACGCGCAGCGTGCCTGCCGCGTTGAAGACACCGGTCACGCGGCGCGAAATTTCCCTGGGGAGCGCGCTCTCGTTGAGCACTCCGCGCCTGGTCAGTGTATCGACCCGCGTGCTGTCGCGAACCTGCGATCCGAGCGCGGGCACGACAGCGAGCGCGAGTATGTACCACATCACCTGAATCCGCATGACAACTCCAGATGTGACTGTTGCCCGGTCGCGAAGCACTCGCCGTACCGCATTCGCCGTCCGCGTGCAAACGTCCAGCTCAAAACGTCTTGCCTCGAGATAACTATCCTGGTCGCCGGCGCTGTTGTCCTTTCCAGTGGGCGCACAGCTGTGTCGGTCCGACGAGAAACTGATAACTGATTACTGACACCTTTCCCTACACCCTCGGGCCAGTCTCGACCTTACCCTGTGCTGTTACCCGGGATCCCGAGTCGCCGCATCCGACGGTACAGATTCGGCCGGTCGGTATGCAGCCGACGCGCCGCCTCGGAGATGTTGCCGCCCGACACCGACAGCGCGCGCGTAATGACCACCCGTTCGTATTCGTCCAGTGTCTCGCTCAGCGGTGCGTCCAGTTCCACCGCGCTGGGGAGCACTTCGCGTCCCGTGCCCGACCGGTCGATGGGTAGCACCTCGCGGATGTGCTCAGCGCCGACTTCGTGACCTGCGTGCAGAATCGCCAGCCGCTCCACAATGTTGGCCAGCTCACGCACGTTGCCGGGCCAACGATAGCGCACGAGCAGTTGGATCGCCGCATCACTCCACATCAGCAGCGGCTGTCCCGTGCGCGCGCGATGCAGCTGCGAAAAATGCCGCACGAGCGCCGGAATGTCGTCCGGCCGTTCGCGCAATGACGGCAGCTCGAGTGGTATGACATTCAGCCGAAAGAACAGATCCTCACGAAAGGACCCCGCCTCCACGGCGCGCGCGAGATCCTTGTTGGTCGCCGCGAGGATACGCACGTCCACGCGAATCGGCTTGCCGCCTCCGACGCGCTCGATCTCCTTCGCCTCCATGGCGCGCAGCAGCTTGGCCTGCGCCTCCGGACCCAGATCGCCGACTTCGTCCAGTAGCAGCGTCCCGGTGTGCGCGAGCTCGAACCGGCCGATGCGCCTGTCCGTCGCGCCGGTGAAGGCGCCGCGCTCGTGACCGAACATCTCGCTCTCCACCAGGTCGCGCGGGATCGCCGCGCAGTTCACGCGCACGAACGGCCGGTCTCGGCGCGGACTCCCGAAATGGATCGCCGCGGCGACCAGCTCCTTCCCCGTGCCGGATTCACCGCTCACGAGCACGCGGGCATCGGTCGGTGCCACGCGCGCGATCAACGCGCGCACGCGCTCGATCGCGGCACTGCTCCCGACCATGTCGCCGGACAGTCCGAGGTCCTCGCGCAGCGCGCGTGCGGCCCGCCGAGCCTGCCGCAGCTCCGTGGCCGCCGCGAGCGCGAGCAGTACGCCTTCCGGCGTCAGCGGCTTCTCCAGGAAAGTGAAGGCGCCGAGTTTCGTGGCGCGGACCGCATCGCTCAGTCCAGCCTTGCCGCTCATCATGATGACCGGCAGATCGGGATGCCGCTCCCGCAGTCGCGCCAGCGTCGCGAGGCCGTCCAGCTCCCCCGGCATCATGAGATCCAGGAGGGCCACGTCCGGCTCGCTCTCCTGTGCCCGCGCGAGCCCTGTGGCGCCGTCGGGCGCCTCGCGCACTTCGTATCCCTCTGCCGCGAACAACGCCCCGACCATCCGTCGGATGTTCGGCTCGTCGTCCACGATCAGCACTGACCCCATCAGCGCGTCCCGGGACCTTCGAGTCGTGCGTGCGCCGCTCGCTCGTCAGGCATCGCGCGTTCCGCCAGCAGCTTGGCCGAAAAGCGCTGTGCTTCGGAGATGCGCTCCACTTCGATGGCGATGGAATCCACTCCCTGCTCCAGGTGGCTCAACCGGGCATCCAGCTCAGGGGGCATCGCGTAGGTGACAATCCGCCGCTCGACCCATCGAGTGAACAATCGCATGAGGGGCCAGACGATCACCAGCAGCGCGACGATGATGACCGACGCGACGAGGAAATCGTGCCCGAGCGTTGTAAAGGACTCGGGAAAGATGATGTTGGGATCGGTCATGCTCACATCGGAGAAGTCCGGCGGCGTCGGTGGCTCCGGCGGCGTCGGCGGCGTCGGCGGCGTCGGCGGCGTCTGGAATCGTATGAGCACCGCGCTCACCCCACGCGCCAGCATCTCAGCCACCACCCTGATCCCGACGACGCACCGCGTCAGGCTCGCTGGCCGCGGTCCGGTCGGAGAGCAGCTTCGTCGTAAAGCGCTGCCCCTCCGAGATCCGCTCGACTTCCACGGCGATCGCATCCACCGCCTGTTCGATGCGCTCCAGGCGCGCGCCGATTTCCGGTGTCTGCCCCGGTTGGATCCCCTCGCGGTCCCAGCGCTTCGCGAGCGCGCGCACGAGCGGGAGGCCGACGCTCAGAGCGATGATCATGAAAATGCCGGCGACCGGTACGACGATTTCTGGTCCCATCAGCTACTCTCCCTCGTTATGCGGTCGCCGGCCGTTGTCGTCGTCCGCTTTGCCGCGCCCCCCGAGTCCCGTCGCGGGAATCAGGAAGCGAATTTCCGTCCCTTCACCCACTCGACTCTCCGCCGCCACCTCGCCATCGTGCGCCAACACCGCCTGCCGCGCGATCGCGAGGCCGAGTCCCGTACCGCCAGCCTTGTGCGTCACGTACGGCTCCCAGATGCGAGCCAGCTGCTCGGTGGGAATTCCGCACCCGGTGTCCCGGACACGGATCTCGATTCCGGGACCACTGCCCATGCGTGCCGCCGCGACACGCACGGAGACCTCGCCGGTTTCGCCACACGCTTCCACCGCATTGATCAGCACGTTCGACAACGCGCGGGCCAGAGCGTCGTG
>JANNOC010000567.1:0-4694 GCA_031398865.1 Gemmatimonadota bacterium
GGAGCTGCGAGAGGCGGACATCCTTGTCCTGTGCGCCCCCTCGACGCCTGATACTCACGCGCTCATCGGGGCCGATCGGCTCGATCGGCTGCCGCGCGGCGCCATCGTCGTGAACGTCGCGCGCGGCGCGCTCCTGGACGAGGCGTCGCTCGCGCTGCGCGTCGAGCAGGGGCGCCTGCGTGGGGCCGTGCTGGACGTATTCGAGCGCGAACCACTGGTTCCGGACAGTCCCCTCTGGCACCTTTCACAGATCGTGTTGACGCCGCACATCTCAGCGGTTTCACCGCGGCGATTCTGGGCGCGGCAAATCGAGCTGTGTCTGGAGAACTGGCATCGCTACCGGGTGGGGAACCCGCTGCGGAATCTCGTGGACAAGAGCGCAGGCTACTGACTCATGGAAAAGATCATCAAAGCGGCCGTCGATCGTGGGGCGTCCGACCTGCACATCAAGGCGGGGGACGTCTTTCGCGCGCGCATTGACGGCAAGCTGGTGGCGCTCACCAAGCAGGAGCTGACGCCGGAGCAGACGAAGGCGATCGCGCTGCGGCTCATCCCGAACGAAGCGGACCGGCAGAAGATCGACAAGATCACGGATTACGATTGCTCATGGGGCGCGGCGGGAATCGGGCGCTTTCGAGTAAACATTCTGAAGCAGCGTTCGAGCTTCATGATCGTGATGCGGGTCATCCCGTTCGAGGTGCCGAACTTCGAGCGGCTGCACCTGCCGCCGGTGCTGGCGAAGATATCCCAGGCAGAGCGAGGGATGGTGCTCGTGACGGGGGTGACCGGCTCCGGCAAGTCGAGTACGATGGCGGCGCTGGTGAACCACATCAATGCGACCAGCAACAAGCACATCGTCACGCTCGAGAACCCGATCGAGTTCCTGCATCGCGACATCCAGAGCTCCATCACGCAGCGCGAGATCGGCACGGACACCGAAAACTTCCGATCGGGGCTGCGCGCGGCGCTCCGGCAGGACCCGGACGTCGTGATGATCGGCGAGATGCGCGATGCGGAGACGGTGGATACCGCGATGAAGGCCGCCGAGACCGGGCATCTGCTCATCTCGACGCTGCACACCGCGGACGCGCAGAGTACGATCATGCGGATCATGGCCATGTTCCCGCCGGAGGAGCAGGACATCGTGCGCGTGCGACTGGCGGAATCGCTGCACGCGGTGGTGTCGCAGCGACTCCTGCCACGCATGGACGGCGGGGGACGCGTCGTGGCCGTCGAGGTGATGATCATGACGCCGACCATTCGCGAGCTGATTCTTGATCCCGATCGCATCGCGGAGGTGCGGGATTACATCGCGGACGGGCGGCAGCAGTACGGCATGCAGACCTTCGATCAGCACCTGGGGGACCTGGTGACGGCGAAGCAGATCTCCTTCGAGACCGCGCTCGCGGCGTCCTCCAGACCGTCCGACTTTCAGCTGCACATGCAGACGTTCGGGCACGGGGGGGCCGCGGCGTCGGCGAACCGGAGCAGCGGGTCTGAGCCCGCGCAGCCGCCGGCGGCGATGGAAGGCAAGGCGGGCAGCGGTTTCGACTTTCTCAACGGGTGAGCGCGGTACTGCACGGCATCCTCGCGCCGGTCGTCACGACGTTCGACGCGGGTGGCGAGGCGATCGCGCCATCGCCATTCCACACGAACATCCGCGCGCATCTCGCGTCGGGCGCCAGCGGGATCGTCGTCGCGGGTTCGACAGGGGAGGCCGCGCTGCTGGATGACGCGGAGCGCGCGGAACTGCTCGAAATCGCCCGCGAGATCGTCCCGACGGATTGTGCGCTCCTCATGGGCGTCGGCTCGGAATCCACGCGTGCGACAGTGGCGCGCGCTCGTGACGCGTCCGCCCGCGGCGCGGACATGGTGCTGGTCGTTCCGCCGCACTATTACGGCCGCGCCATGACGCGCGCGGCGCTGCGAGCCCACTATCGAGCTGTCGCGGATGCGTCCGAGCGGCCGGTGGTGCTGTATAACATTCCGGTCTTCGCGCATCTGACGCTGGAACCGGAGCTCGTCGCGGAGCTCGCGACGCACGACAATATCGTCGGCATCAAGGACAGCGCCGGCGATCTCGAGGCGCTGCGCGGATATCTCGAGGTGCAATCGTCGCGCTTCACCGTGCTCACCGGGCATGGCCCCACTTTCCAGGACGCGCTCGCGCTGGGTGCGCGCGGCGGTATTCTGGCCGTGTCACTCTACGCGGCGGAGCCCGCACACGCGGTGTACGACGCGGTCCGGAGCGGCGATGCCCAGCGCGCGACCGACGCGCAGGCGATGCTGGGACCGTTGGCCCGCGACATTGCCGGCGCATTCGGCCCCGCGGGGATCAAGGCGGCGTTGGAGCTCGTGGGACTGCACGGGGGCCCGGTGCGCTCACCGCTCCAGCCACTGAATGAGGCAGATCGGATGCGCGTGGCGGCGCTGCTGCAGGCCGGCGCGAAGGTCGCGGTCTGAGCAGTTGCGTATGATCGGCGCCGGAACTGCCGCAGTGCATCTTCGAGCGCTGGCGTCGGCGCCGCGACCCGCGGGGAGTGCCGCGGAAGCCGCCGCCCGCTCATACTGCGCATCCCTGCTGCGCGACAACGGCTTCCGCGTTCACGAGGAACCTTTCGTGTATTCGGCGTTCCCCGGGCGCTACGGCACTCCGCTCGCCGGCATCCTGTTCATGTTCGTGATCGCGTCCGCGTCGCGCGCGGCGCTCACTGACCGCGCGTCACTGGCGTTAGGCATGCTCCTCGCCGGTGCGATCGCGCTGCTGGCCGGTGCGCTGTGGCTGGCGCGGTTCGGCGTATCGAGTTGTCCGCTCCTGCGGCGGGATGGACACAATCTCGTCGCGGAGCGGGGAACGCCGCGGCTCTGGCTCGTGGCGCACCTGGACTCCAAGTCGCAGCCGATCTCCATCGGGCTGCGCGCCGCGGGCATCACCGTGAGCGTGGGAGTGTGGATCTGCGCGACGGCGCTCGCGGGAGGACAGCTCGCCGGCGCGAGCACGGCCCGCTGGTGGCCCTGGCTCGCAGCTGCCGCCCTCGCCGCCGGGCTCCCGGTGGCGCTCAGCCTGGTCGGTGACCGGTCACCGGGCGCGGTCGACAATGCGTCCGGCGTCGCGACAGTGCTGCTGGCGGCTACGGCAACGACGCGTCCGCTGGGTGTCGTGCTGACCAGTGCCGAGGAGCTGGGTCTGGCCGGTGCCCGCGCCTGGGCGCGCGAACAGCGCTCCGGGCGGGCGATCAACGTGGACGGCATCGATGACACGGGCACGTTGACGGTGATGCATACGGGGCGGAGCGCCGGCGACGTCCTGCCACTGGTGCTGCGCGCGGCCGCGCGCGTTGGTGTGCCCATGACGTCGCGCCTGCTCGTGCCTGGCATCCTGGTGGACGGCGTCGCGCTGGCGGATCGCGGGTGGAAGGTCGTGACGATCAGCCGCGGCAACGTCGCCACCCTCGCGCGGATCCATACAGCGCGCGACAGCGCGGAGCGGTTGCGCGGCGACGGGGTTACCGAGGCGGCGCGCGTGATCGCCGCCGCACTCGAGGAGGATGCCTAACGTGTCGCTTTTGCTGCTGGCCCTCGTGCTCTTCGGTGCGCTGCTGCTCATCCCGCTGGGGCTACCGGGCCTCTGGGTCATGATCGTCGTCGCCTTTCTGTACAATTTCGTCACGGGCACCGAAGTCATCGGCACGTTCACCATTCTCGGCACCACCGTACTGGCGGCGATCGCGGAGTACTTCGAGTTCGTGCTGGCGGGCCGCTACGCGCGCAAGTACGGTGGCTCGCGGCGTGCCGGTTGGGGCGCGATGCTCGGCGGTCTCGTGGGTGCGTTCGTCGGTATTCCCGTTCCGATCGTGGGGCCGATGCTTGGGGCGTTCGCCGGAGCATTCGGCGGGGCACTGCTGGCCGAGTTGACGGTAAAGGCCGATCCCGGCGCGGCCACGCGCGTCGCCACCGGCGCGCTGCTCGGACGGATCGCGGCGGTGGCGATCAAGAGCGCGATCGGGTGCGTCATTCTGGTCTGGGTGGTGATCGGGGCGCTGGGCTGAGACCCCTGTTCCGTTGACTCTCTCTCGGGACGAGGTAGATTGCTTCAACGCCCCGACTGCCCGGGGCGTTTTGTTTGCCGGTCCGCCGCGCGTGGAGTGCTCGCCCGCGTTGCGGCCCACGACGCGAAGCATTCCGCATCGGCGGCGCGCGGCGCTCACTTCTTCGCAAGCGGCATGTTCGATTCGACCAGACGCACCGTTGTCGTCGTCGGTGCGCAGTGGGGCGACGAAGGGAAGGGAAAGCTCGTGGACGTGCTCGCCGAGCGCGCGGACTGGGTGGTGCGCTATCAGGGCGGAGCCAATGCGGGCCACACCGTGCACATCGGCGACGTGTCGTTCGTGCTGCATCAGATTCCCAGCGGCATCATGCACGATGGCGTGCGCTGCGCGATCGGCAACGGTGTCGTACTCGACCCGGAAACGTTGTTCACGGAGATCGACGAGCTGGTGCGCGATGGTGTGGACGTCGAGGGTCGTCTGTACGTGAGCGACCGCGCCCATCTCGTGTTGCCGTATCACAAGTTGGTGGACTCGCAGAGCGTCACGAACCGCGAGATCGGCACGACCGGCCGCGGGATTGGTCCTGCGTACGAGGACAAGATCGCGCGTCGCGGCGTGCGCGTGCTGGACCTGCGGCATCGCGAC
>JANNOC010000576.1:0-1647 GCA_031398865.1 Gemmatimonadota bacterium
GCCAGCACGAAGAAGGGAGCGGGCAAGGCATGCGTGCGCCCCGCGGCGGTGACAACGTGTTCCTGCATGGCCTGCAGCAGGGCGGCCTGCGTCTTGGGCGGTGCGCGATTGATCTCGTCGCCAAGCACCACGTTCGCGAAGATCGGCCCGCGCACGAAGGTGAAGTGCCGGCGCCCCGTGGCGTGCTCCTCTTCGAGCAGCTCCGTACCGGTAATGTCGCTCGGCATCAGATCCGGCGTGAACTGCACACGGGAAAACGTCAGCTCCAGCGCCTCGGCGACCGTCTGAACGAGCAGCGTCTTCGCGAGTCCCGGAACACCCACGAGCAACGCGTGTCCCCCCGCCAGGAGCGCGGCGACGAGGTTCTCCACCACGTCCTGCTGGCCGATGATACGCCGGGCGATCTGGGACACCAGCATTGTTCGCGCGGCCGCCAACTCGCCGAGCAGGGCTTCATCGTGCTGGTCGCCTCTACGGGTCGGAATGGCGGTGGTCACAAGCGCTCCAGTTCAGTTCCTGCGAAACGTCAGCGAGACCGCAAAGCCCTGAATTACCTGCGAGCTGGTGAGGGTGCTGCCCGACAGCTGGCCTGAGTAGTTAGGCACCGCGGGATCGACTGAATCGAACGTGATGGTGCTTCCGCTCTGCGTCCAGCCTCCGGCGTCTCTGAAGAACTCGAACGCGACGCCGTCGCGCGTGCCGTCAATACTCCCGCTATAGGTATTGTTGGCGTCGAGAGTGACGGACCCACTCTGCACGACGTAGGTGTGTCCGTCGCCCGGGGCGACCGTCAGCGGTGGGGGAAACCCATTGATGCGCGACAGCGTGTAGTTGCCAGCTGTCCCGCCGACCTCGTTATCGCTATTGCTCGAACACGCCAGGGTCGCGCCAAACGCGAGCGCGAGCATCAGTGATCGCGTGAGCGGCGTGATCGCGTCGAGTCGCATGTTGAGTCCAGAGAACATCCTGCCTCCCGGTGAGACGTGCTGAAAGGGCAACTCCAGGGCCAGCGCGCGCAATAGCAGAGAGCGAGTCCACCTGTCGGCGCACTCGCTCCTCTCACACGGTAATCGTACCGGGCGCTCGTCAGCAAGCAGCGTCGCCCCTACGGCAGCGAAAACGTCACCGTCTCGCGCACCGGGTGATTCGTGCTCGTCAACGTCGCGACGGCGGTGAATGTGCCGCGCTGTCCGGCCGGATCCCACCGCTCGCTGTACGACATCGTCTCGCGCGCCCCGAGCATCCTGTTCTGCAGCGCCTGCGTGAACATCTGCTCGGCGCTCCAACGCCACACCTCACGCCCGTTCTCGTTCGTGACGACGAAATCATGCGTCTGGCCGCTGGGGAAATTCAGCTCGATGCGTTTGTCGGTGTTGTTGGTGACGTGCAGCGCGAATGTCACGCGCGAATCCACAGTCACGTCGAGCGCGGTAGCAAGCGTCGCGTTCACGTCAGAGGTGCTCCGTTGCGTGGACGCCGGCGGTTCGGTGCGCGACCGCGGTCCGCAGGCGAACGCGAACGCCGATGCGGCAAGTAGCAAAAAGGGGAGGCGATTGAGCATACGGGAGATAAGTCCTGCGCGGAGCGGTGGCGAGCAGCCAATGCTCACGATTCGATCGGTTGGCAAGTTATCAACAGGAGGACGCG
>JANNOC010000577.1:0-15687 GCA_031398865.1 Gemmatimonadota bacterium
ATTGACGCGACGCGGAAGTGGCCCGAGGAAGGCTTCACGCGCAATTGGCCGCCGGTGATCGAGATGGACGCGGGAACCAAGCGCACCGTGGATGCGATGTGGCCGTCACTCGGCCTTGGAGGGGGTGACGCGCGTGCGTGAGGGACAGACGCTGGCCGGAGCATCGCGGTTCGTCACCTACGCGAACTTCGTCAAGCTTCCGCATACGGTCTTCGCGCTGCCGTTCGCGCTGGTGGGAATGACGCTCGCGAGCTACGTCGCGCCGGTCACCGCCTTGTTGGCGTTCTGGATCGTCGTGGCGTTTACGGCGGCGCGCTTCGCGGCGATGGGCTTCAACCGTATCGCGGATCGGCACATCGACGCGCGCAATCCACGCACCGCGATGCGCGAACTTCCCAGTGGCACGTTGGGCGTGCCGGAAGCGTCCGCCGCGGTGATTCTCGCGGCACTGATCTTTCTGTTCGCCGCGTCGCAACTGAACCCGCTCTGTCTGGCGCTCGCGCCGGCCGCGCTCGTCTGGATTTTCCTGTACAGCTACACGAAGCGCTTCACGCGCTGGTCGCATCTCGTGCTCGGCGCCAGCCTCGCGATCGCACCGGTCGGCGGATACCTCGCGGTGGCGGGACAGTGGAGCGAGCCTCGGTGGCTTCTCATCGCGCTCGCGATCGCCGTGGCCACCTGGGTCGGCGGCTTCGACATGCTGTACGCGCTGCAGGATGAGGAGTTCGATCGTGCTCACCGATTGCATTCCGCGCCGGTCGCGTTCGGGGAAGCGGGAACGTTGCGGCTGGCGCGAGGACTGCACGGGGCCACCATCGCGGCGCTCGTGGCGACCGGTGTCGCGGCTGATGCAGGGTGGCTGTTCGCCGCCGGTGTCGCGCTCGCGTCCGCGGCGCTCGCGTACGAGCATTCACTTGTGCGGGGTCGGCGATCTCTCCCGGCTGAACGCCGCATTTTTCACCATGAACGGGGTCATCAGCATCGCGTTCTTCGCCTTCGTCCTCGCGGAGCGGTTGGTCCGATGACGCAGACCTCTGGCGCTGGGCCGCTCGTGGTCGCCATCACCGGGGCGTCGGGTGCGCCGTACGCGGTACGACTGCTGCAGGAGCTCGTGCGTGCCCAGCGCTCCGTGTCGCTCATCGTGTCGCGGCACGGGTGGCGGCTGTTGCGCACCGAGAGCGACATCGAAAGCCTCGAGCAGCTGCGTGAGCGCTGTGGCGACACGGTGGCGTGGGACGCCTCGGTTCGCGTGTTCGACGATGACGATCGCGGTGCGGCGCCGGCGTCCGGGTCCGCGCTCGGCGCGGGCATGGTCATTTGTCCATGCTCCATGGGCACGCTGTCCGCCATCGCCGTGGGCGCATCTCGATCGCTCGTGGAGCGCGCCGCGGATGTGGCGCTCAAGGAACGCAGAAAGCTGATTCTCGTCCCGCGCGAGACCCCACTGAGCAGCGTTCACCTGGAGAACATGCTGCGCCTTACGCGCGCGGGCGCCGTGATCATGCCCGCCGCGCCGGGATTCTATCATCGCCCGCGCGCGATCGGTGATCTGGTGGATTTCATGGTCGCGCGCGTGCTCGATCATCTCGATGTCCCGCACGCACTCGTTCGACGCTGGGGTGGTGGGGACGGCGACGATGCGACGGAGCGCGGCGATCACACGGAGTGAGTGACCGGCACCGACATGCCTCTCATCGGACTGATCTCCGACACGCACGGGCTGGTCCGCAGCGGTGTGCACGCGGCGCTGGCCGGCGTCGAGTTGATCCTGCACGCAGGCGACGTTGGCGGCGACGCGGTGCTCGACGAGCTGCAGACGATCGCGCCCGTGCTGGCCGTTTTCGGGAATACGGATATGCCTGACGATCCGCGCCTCACGCGCGAGCTCGTGCGAGAGGTTGGCGGTGTCACGGTGCACGTGAGCCATGGCCACGAGGTGGGCAGCCCGGCATCGCGCGCGCTGCTCACGGCCTACCCGCAGGACGTTCTCGTCTACGGGCACACGCACCGGGCCCTGGTGACCCGAGCGACGACCGACGATGGACGCACCCGGCTGGTCGTGAATCCTGGCGCCGCCGGTCCGCGACGCTTCCGCCTCGCGCCTAGCGTCGCACGGTTGACGGTCACGAATGGAGCCGCCGAGGTGGAGATCGTAGAAATCGACGACTAGCGTAAAAACGAACAAACCCTTCCGTTGTACGGAAGGGTCACACGTGCGGGGGCGCCACGCGTCTCAGATCTGCTTGAAGTGCGAAGCGGGATACAGAAAATCTTCGCCCGAGTCGTCATTGATGCGATAAAACGACCCGTCCGCCTCCACCGCCAGCAGTTCGTAGATCCCGCCAAGGGTGAGGTCGTGACAACCGCCCGGCTCGTCACACCCGGGGTACACGAGCCACGGGCGCAGGCTAATGCACTGCACCAGTGTCGTCGGCTGCCATTCCGTTGGCGTCCAGCTGATGGCCATGGTCGCTGGGTGTTCCGGCAAAATGCTGCACGCACTGAAGCGCCGCGCGCGAGTGAGCGACCACCCAATAGTGCAATTCCGCTGCCAATTTGCCGGTGCCGACGAAATGAAAACGTAAGGCTTATGCGGGTGTGGTTCTCTCGAGTTCCGCGGGGTTGCGCCGAAACCAGGAGGACAGCAGCAGGAGCTCGTCAATCTCGTGCGCGGGCACGGATACCGGAGCGCCACCACTCGGCGTGTAGATCTCCTCGGCGATGCGCCGAAGCTCGCGTCGCCCCTGCGCGCTGCTCGGCGCGGGGCGTTCGGCGCGCACTCTCCCGCGCCGGATGAGGTAGACGCGATCGTCTCCGCCGTGCCCCCGCACGGTGTAGATGAAGGAGAGTGTCTCCACGGCGAAGCGCAGACGCGAGAACTGCTCGCGCAGCAACTCCAGCCGCTGAAGCTTGTCCCGGAGTGCCGCGGCGCGTTCGAACTCGAGACGCTCGCTGCTCTCCTCCATATCACGGCGCAAGTGCTCGAGCGGTCCATCATTCGCGCCATCCAGAAAAGCGCGCGCGAGCGCCACACGCTCACCGTATTCGCGCACCGAGCAGCCGCCGACGCACGGGCCGAGGCACTTGCGGATCTCGAAGCGAATGCAGCCAGGAGTGCGGGGCGCCAGGTTGAACAGCTCCGGCTGATCGGAAAAATGCAGGCGTTGCGTGGCCGCGCAGTCGCGAAGTCCGAGCGCGTCGCTCAACTCACGCACCGCTTCGCCAAGCCGCTGTGCGCCCTGGAACGGGCCATAGAACGAATCGCCGTCCTCACTGCCGGCGCCTCGCACCACGACCAGCTTCGGGGCCGCCCCACTGGTAAGCCGGATGAAGGCGTAGTGTCGCGCATCGCGCATCATCGCGACGTTGAAGCGCGGCCGGAACCGCTTGATCAGCCGCATTTCCTGCAGCAGCGCGGAGAACTCGCTCGGCGTGTATTCCCAATCGATCGCGGTGGCCTGGCGCAGGATGCGAGCGCCCTTCTCGATGGGAAAAGCGCAGCGAAAATAGGAAAGCAGTCGCGTCCGAATGCGTTTCGACTTGCCGACATACAGGACCTCACCGTCCGCGGAGAGCATGCGGTACACACCGGGTCGGTCGGTCGCTCCGGACCGCACCACGGTTCGCATCGCAGCGAGTTGATCCGCCGTGGTCGGTTCGGCGCAGCCATCGCGCCGGCGAATGCGTGGACGTCGGGCCATGCTCAGTGCTGGCAGCGCGCGCAGAGCACGGTCTGGCGGCCGTCGATCGCATGCGTGCCGACCAAACGCGCGCCGCACCGGTCGCAGGACTCCCCTGCGCGACCGTACGCCAAGAGTCGCAGCCCGAAGTCGCCTTCCTCGCCGCTCGCGTCGCGATAGTCGCGCAGGCTCGTGCCGCGCGCCACGATCGCTTCGCCCAGCACGTCCACGATCGCGTCGCGCAGCACGGTCGCTTCGGCGCCGGTCACGCGACCCGCGGCGCGCGAGGGGTCAATGCGCGCGCGCCAGAGCGCTTCGTTCGCGTAGATGTTGCCCACTCCCACGACTCGGCGTTGATCCATGATGGCTTTCTTTACCGCTTGGCGTGAACCCCGAAGAAGGCCCGATAGATGGGCCCCGGTGAACGCGGGGTCAAGAGGCTCGATGCCGAGGGCGCCACTGTAGGCGGCGAAGCGCGCGGGCGACATGAGGGTGACTGTGCCCAGTCGGCGCACATCCCGATAGTGCAGAAATCGACCATCCGCCAGCGCGAATCGCATGGTGGAGTAGCGTCGCTCAGCGTCGGCCAGCTGGCCGGCGTCCACCAGCAGCGCTCCTGTAAAGCGTGGTTGGACGACGATGCGCGCGCCCGTCGAGAGGTCCAATACCGCAAGTTTAGCACGGCGCCAGCATCGCACTATTATGGCGCCAGCTACCCCCTTTGCGAAGCGAGCGGCGGTTGCCTCACGCAACACATCAGGCTTGGTAATCTTGACGGAGGTGATCCGGGCGCCGCTGACCGTTCTCTCCAAATCCCGCGCAATGGTCTCGACCTCAGGAAGCTCCGGCATGACGGCTTAGCTCCCTCCATCCGATATCCGGGCGAAAGTGCGCTCCGGCGAGCTCCACGCGCTCCGCATACCCCGCGCTGGCGCGCGCCGCCGACGCAAGAGTGTCCGCCACGGCGGTGACCGCCAGTACGCGGCCGCCGGTTGCCACGAGTTGCCCTGCGGCGTCTCGCTGCGTGCCCGCGTGAAAGACGTGCACGCCGTGTTCGGCCGGGGGTAGCCGGATGACATCCCCGCGTCGCGGCGCGTCCGGGTAGCCAGCCGCAGCCACCACGGTGGTGACCGAGTGCCCGTGGCGCCAATCCAGCGTGTGCGCTCCCGCCAGCGAATCACCGACCGCGATAGCCTGGACGAGATCAAGGAGGGAGCTTTGCATGAGCGGCAGTAGCGCCTCGGTCTCGGGATCACCGAAGCGGCAGTTGAATTCGACGACCTTTGGCCCTCCCGCCGTGAGCATCAATCCGGCATACAGCAGTCCGGTGAACGGGCACCCTTCCTCGCGAAGCGCCTCCAGAACCGGCGAGAATATCCCATCCGTCACTTCCCGCATCAGCTGTGGTGTCCCCAACGATACTGGAGCATATGCACCCATGCCGCCGGTATTTGGCCCCTCGTCGCCAGCCATCAGTCGCTTATGATCCTGCGCCGGGAGCATGGGCAAAACAATCTCCCCATCTGTCAACGCAAATACCGACAACTCCTCGCCTTGCATGAATTCTTCCACTAAGACTTCCGACCCAGATGCTCCGAGCACATGGTCGCGGAGCATGGCATCAATCGCCACGTCTGCTTCAGCGAGAGTACGGCACACAAAAACGCCCTTCCCAGCCGCGAGTCCTGACGCCTTGACGACTACCGGAGCGCCCAATTTTCGAACCGCGCGCTTTGCGTGCTCCACAGTGGTCGCATGCTCCGCATGCGCGGTTGGGACGCCCACTCGGAGCATCAGGGTCTTGGCGAAGCGCTTGGAACTCTCGATTCGCGCTGCTCCTCGGGTAGGGCCGAAGATGGGTAACCCGGCGGCCTGAAAGCGATCCACGATCCCCTCGGCGAGCGGCGCCTCGGGACCGATCAGGGTGAAGGCCACGTCCTCGGACCGGGCCAGGGCGGCAAGCGACTCGATCTCCGTGGCCGCAACGGGAACGCAGCGGGCCAGCTCCGCAATCCCCGGGTTCCCGGGGGCTGCCAACAGCTCGATGTCAGCTCTGTCCTGGGCCAGCTTCCATGCAATAGCGTGCTCGCGGCCGCCCCCGCCGACGAGCAGAACCTTCACTTCCCAGGGCCGCGGAACGCCGAGTTGAACGCGTCGCGCGCGCGGTTGAGCGAATCGCCGAGCGAGGACACGGTGCTGCGAACCTCCTCGCCGTAATAGCCGGCGGCATCCGCCATGTCGTCGCCGATGGGTCGCTGCCTGGTCCCCCGGCGGGGATACTCTCCCCGCATGATGCGGTCATACTCGCCGCTCTGGATCCAGCGCTGCAGCTCCGCCGCCCGGACGGTATTGAACGGATGGTCGCGGAACAGCGTGTTGATGACCTTGAGAACGCTGTCCCAGGCGTCCCCCTGCGCCTCGTACTCGGACGCCTGCACCAGAAAGGTGTTGAGATCAATCTGATCGTCCTCTTCGTCGTCCCTGGGAACGCCACCCGCCAGCTTGAGGAACGTCTGCATGGAAGCGGTGGCGTCCTGCGTGCCGAGCAGGCCCGCGCGATCGCAGGAAAGCTCCGCTTTGCGATACCACTCGAGGAGCGCGATCTGAAACGGCATCAGGGCGACGCCGGCGAGGAAGGGCAGGTTGCGGGCGCCCAGCCACATGAGCATGACGGCGATGGTGGTATAGGTCGTGTGGCCGCTGATGACGTGCGCGAGCTCGTGCGCAAGAATGTCGCGCTTCTCGTCCCGTTCGAGCTTGAGCATCGCGGAGTTGATCACGATGAACGGCCGGTCGAAGCCGACCGCCATGGCGTTCATGAACGGCGTCTGCGTGACGTACAGTTCGGGACGCGTGGGCCAGTCGAACGTCGCGAGCACGTCGCCGTACAGAGCGTCCAGCTTGGGGCGCTGCGTTGGACCCACGCGCACCGCGTTCGCGAGGAAGAGCTGCCGGATGCCGCGCTCTCCGAAGAAGCCCAGCACTTTCTTCACGACCTCGTCGAAACCGGGCAGGGAGCGAAGCGCATGCAGCGCTGCGCGATCCGCGGGATGCTCCCACGCCGTCGAGGAGATCTGCGTGAGGACCCGGCGCGGAGCGGGGGCGGGCAGGAAGGACTCGGACATGGTGGATGGGGTTGAGGAAGGGCGCCGGCTGCCGACCACTCGCCAGCTACTCTGTCAGCTTACGCGGCGAGCAGGGGAAAAGTGTCCGTCACTCGTCGGCGAAGGCGCGCTCCACGTCGTGCAGGAGGTCGCCGATGTCCTCCACGCCACAGGAGAGGCGGATGAGCCCCTCCGTGATCCCCAACTGCTGGCGGCGCTCGATGGGCACTGACGCGTGCGTCATGCTGGCGGGATGACTGATCAGACTTTCCACACCGCCGAGGGATTCAGCAAGCGAGAACACGCGGAACTTCTCCAATGTTCGAGCGGCCCGCTCCTTGGTGCCCATCTCCACGGTGATCATCCCGCCGAATCCCCGCATCTGGCGCTTCGCGAGTTCGTGCTGCGGGTGCGACGCGAGGCCTGGATAGATGACCCGCTGCTCGCCGACCCGCTCCAGCAGCCAGCGCGCGACTTGCCGGCCGTTCTCGTCGTGGCGCGGCATGCGGAGATGCAGCGTCTTGGTGCCGCGAAGCGCCAGCCACGCATCGAAGGGCCCTGGCACGGCGCCCGCGGCGTTCTGGATGAACTGCAGCTTGGCCGCCAGCTCGTCGTCGCGCACGATCGCGATGCCGCCGATCATGTCGCTATGCCCGTTGAGATACTTCGTGGTCGAGTGAAAGACGATATCGGCGCCGTGCTCGAAGGGCCGCTGAAAGAACGGGGTCGCGAACGTGTTGTCCACGATGAAGAGCGCACCAGCCTGTTTCGCGATCGCGCCCACGGCCGTGAGATCGGTGAGGCGCATCAGTGGATTCGTCGGCGTTTCGACGAGCACCGCAACCGTCGCGTCGGTCAGCGCATCTTCCACGTGCTGTGGGTCGCGCGTGTCCACGTACGTAAAGGACAAGCCGAAGTGCTGCAGGATGCGATCGAAAAGACGAAAGGTGCCGCCGTAGACGTTCTCGCCGCAGATGATGTGGTCTCCGGAGCGGAACAGCTTCATTAGAGAATCCACACAACCGGTGCCGCTGGCGAAGGCGAAGCCATGACGACCGCCTTCGAGCACCGCGACATTCCGCTCGAGCGCCTCGCGGGTAGGATTCTTGCCGCGAGCATACTCATAGCCCTTGTTGCGCCCCAGTCCCTCCTGCACGTAGGTGGAGGTGAGATACACCGGCGTCATGATGGCGCCGGCCAGGGGATCCGGGCGCTGGCCGGCGTGAATGGCCTGTGTACCGAAACCGGCAGCGAGATCGTCGTCGAAAACCTGCGTCATTCGCGAGCCTGAGCAGTGGGGGAGTGATGAATAGAGCGCAAGATAACGGTCGCAGGGAACAGCGGCGAGCGCGTTGCGGGATCGCACGGGGAGACTGACATGCCTCACGTTGCACCGCGAATGACACCGGAGAAGCCGCGCTGTCTCGTGGTGGACGACGAGCCGCGGCTGCGACAAGTGCTCGTCCGCCTGATGGAGGCCGACGGCTTCGAGTGCGTGCAGGCGGGGTCGGGGGTGGAAGCGCTGGAGCAACTGGGGCGTGCGCCCGTGACACTCCTGCTCAGCGATCTGCGCATGCCCCAGATGGATGGCATCGAGTTGCTGCGCGAAGTGCGTGCGCGCTATCCCGACAGTGCGGTCGTCATGATCACAGCGGTGGCGGACGTCGAAGTGGCCGTGAGCTGCCTGTCGTTGGGCGCGATGGACTATCTCACCAAGCCGTTCCATCTCGAGGAAGTGCGCGCCCGCGTGCTGCAGGCGTTGGAGCGCCGCCGGCTCATCATGGACAATCGCGGCTACCACGAGCGGCTGGAAGAACGCGTGGCCGTGCAGGCGCGCCGGCTCGAGGAGTTGTTCCTCGCGAGCATACAGTCACTGGCGCAAGCGCTCGAGGTGAAGGACCGCTACACCCGAGGCCACTCCATTCGCGTGAGCCAGTATTCCACCGAGGTCGCGAAGCAATTGGGGCTGGATGCCGACACCGTACGCCAGATCGAGCTGGGCGGCCACGTGCACGACATCGGCAAGATCGGCGTGCGCGAAGCAGTGCTCAACAAGACCGGTCCGCTCACCGACGAGGAGTACGCGCACATCATGACGCATCCGATGGTGGGGTGGAACATCCTGGCGCCGCTCCTGGGCGACACGCCGCTGGCGCTGAATGTCGTGCGCTCGCACCACGAGCGCTTCGACGGCCGCGGCGTGCCGGACAGCCTCGTCGGCCTGGCGATTCCGCTCGAGGCGCGCATTACGGCCGTCGCGGATGCCTTCGATGCAATGACCAGTGTGCGTCCGTATCGCCAGGGGCTGAGCCTGGAGCGCGCCATCATCGAATTGAACCGCTGCTCCGGGTCGCAGTTCGATCCGGAAATGGTGCGCGCGTTCCTCTCGGCGGTGGATAAGGGCGCGATCCGCGTTCCGGCCGCGGCGTATGGCGGCGAGGCCAACGCGGAGTATGGCGCGATGCTGCTGGCGACCCCGCGCTCCTCGCCCGTGATTGTCGACGAGGAGCGTCCAGCCCAGCCGCAGCGTCCGCGCCGGGCCTGATTCCGTCACCTGATTCCGTCAGAGGTCGAAGCGTGCCATCGCGCTCTTGAGGCGGGCGGCGATCTCCGCGAGGTGCTGGGCCGATACCGTGACGTGCTGCATGGACGAGGTTTGTTCCTCCACCACCGCGCTCACTTCTTCAGAGGTGGACGCGTTCTGCTCCGCGACGGCCGCGATCTTTTCGATCTCGCGCGCGAGGGCGTCGGCCTCCCGGCGCTGTGCTTCGGTGGACTCGACGATGAGCGCAACGGCGGCACGGCTGCCATCGATCTCTTCCCCAATCTGCTGTAACGCCGCCGTGGAGGCGCGGATGACGGACTCGCCATTGGTGACGCTGTCACTCACCACCAGGATGCGCTCGCTCGTGCGCACGGCCGCCGCGCGGATTTCCGCGGCGAGCTTGCGGATCGTGTCGAGCGCGCGGGCACTCTCGCCGGCGAGTTTCCGCACTTCGTCGGCGACGACGGCGAAGCCCTTGCCATGCTCGCCGGCGCGGGCTGCCTCGATGGCCGCATTGAGCGCGAGCAGGTTCGTCTGCCGCGCGATGGCGGCGATGGTATCCGTGATCTTGCCAATGCGCTGCGACTTCTCGCCCAGCTCATTCACGGCAGGCACGGCTTCGTTGGTGACTGTGGTGATGGCGCCCATTTTCTCGAGCGCCTGTTCCGCCGCGGCCGCGCCGCGTTTCGCGGAATTGGCGACCATGTCCGCGGCGGTCTGCGCCGAGCGCGAATGTTCACTGACACGCAGCGCACGCTCGGCGACGCGCGACGATGCCTCGACGATGTTGTCGATGCCGCGCGTCTGCACCGAGGCGGAGTCCGCGATGGTGTGCGCCGCGCTCGCGACTTCCTGCGTGGACGCGCTCATCTCCTCGGCGCCCGACGCGAGCTGCTCCGCCGTCGCCGCCACTTCTGCCGCGCCCGAGTCGATGTCGCGGAGCAGCCCCCGCAGATTCGAGGTCATGCGCCGGAACGATTCCGCGAGCGCGCCGACCTCGTCGCCGGAGGTGAAGGCGAGCTCGTGACGCAACGAGCCCTCGGCGACCGCCTCCGCGTGCGCGGCCACATCGGTGATACCGCGTGTCAGACGCCGGGACGCCATGCCCGAGAGCGTCAACGCGAGCGCGAAGGCAATCAGGGGGTAGATCGCGAAGGAATACAGATCGCGGCGCATGTCTCCCATGTACTGGTTGGCATCGAGCGACGTGACGACGAAGCCGGCGACCGTGCCGTCGGCGCGGCGAATGGTCGCCGCCGCGGAGAGCAGCCGCTGCACTCCCACTTGTTCCGGTTCCGTGGTGTACCCGTCGCGTCCCTGCGCCAGACTGTCGCGCAAGGTCTCCGGCGGGACCCACGGCTGGTTATACTGCGGTTGGCCCGCGTTCCAGGACGAGTGGGCGAGGTAGCGGTAGCGCGCACCCTGTCGGCGAACAATGGCGACGCCATTGGTCAGCTCGCTCGTGTTGCCGCCGTTCACGCTCCAGAGCCGCTTGAGGGCGTTACGGGCGGCGACGAACTCCTGCGTATTCTGTCCCCCGGGCGCGGCCGTCACGTCGATCCATTCCGCGGGGATCGCCACTGTCGCGCTCCGCGCGATGGCGGTCAAGCGCTGGCCATGCAGCGCATCCAGGCCGGTGCGTGCGCGCATGTAGATCGGAATGAGCAGGACGATGATCGTGACGACCACGGCCGCGGCGCTCACGGCCGCCATTTTCCAGCTGAAGGGAAGGTGCGAGGCCCGCGCGCCGAACGTCGAAGACAGGGATTCCCTCCGGGAAGTACGAAGTAGCAGCGGGTGAAGTTAGGCCCGGTCGCGAAGACTGTAAAGCAAGCGCGCATGCGCTTTGATCGCGCTGTGGGGTCCGATAGCTTTCGCGCATTCCGACGGAGAGCCGATGGCGTACGAAGGTTTGATGGTCAGTGTGTCCGGCGTTCGCGGACGTATCGGCGAAGCGCTGACGCCGGAACTGGTGGCGACGTTCGCCGCGGCATTCGGCGCGTGGGCCGGTAGCGGCGCGCCTGCGGCGCGCATCGTGGTGGGACGCGACAGCCGCGTCTCCGGACCGATGCTGCATCGCGCCGTGCTCTCGGCGCTGCAATCCGTGGGATGTCGCGTCATTGATATCGGCCTCACGACCACGCCGACCGCGCAGCTCGCGGTGGAACATCATCACGCCGCGGGCGGATTAATGATCTCGGCGAGCCACAACCCCATCGAGTGGAACGCGCTCAAGTTCATCGGGCCGAGCGGGCTGTTTCTCGATGCCGCCGACGGCGCGGCCATGCGCGCGCTGCTCGAACGCGGTGTGCCGCGGGTGACGTGGGACAAGCTCGGGACGGTCGAGCAGGACGACGGCGCGATCGCGCGACATGTGGATCGGGTGCTCGCCCTGCCATTTCTGGACGTCGACGGGATCCGCCGCCGCCGGTTCCGCGTCGCGCTCGACTGCGTGCGCGGCGCCGGGGGCGCGATCATGCCGATGTTGCTCGAGCGCCTCGGATGTGCAGTGACCTCCATTCACCTGGAAACAGACGGTCACTTTCCGCATCCCCCCGAGCCGGTGGCGGAGAATCTGCGTGAGCTCGAGGTGTTGGTGCGCAACGTGAACGCGGACATTGGCTTCGCCGTGGATCCCGACGTTGATCGCATCGCGCTGGTGTCCGAGGACGGGCGCGCGATTGGCGAGGACTACACACTCGCGCTGGCGGCGCGGGTAGTGCTTCGGCACCGGCGCGGGCCGGTGGTGACGAACCTTTCGACGAGCCGGATCGTCGAGGATATAGCGTCTGCGGCGAAGGCCGCGGTCATTCGTGCGCCGGTTGGGGAGGTCAATGTCGCGCTCCGGATGCGCTCGGAAGGGGCATCCGTTGGTGGCGAGGGGAATGGAGGGGTGATCCTGACGGAGCTGCATCTCGGGCGGGACGCGCCAGTGGGCGCGGCGCTCATCCTGCAGCTGCTTCTCGAGGAAGCGCGACCGCTGTCGGCCATCGTGGCGGACCATCCACGCTACGCCATTGTGAAGGACAAACTGGATCGACCGAACGGAAGCCTCGAGAGCGTGTACCACGCGCTGCGCCTGGCGTTTCCGGATGCGGCCGTGGATGAGCAGGACGGGTTGCGTCTCGCGTGGCCGGACCGATGGGTGCACGTGCGGCCATCGGGCACGGAACCGATCGTCCGCGTCATCGCGGAGGCGCCGACCGTGCAGGACGCGCAAATGCTGATCGCGCGCTCGCGCGTGCCGCTGGACGCATTGGGGAAACGTCCCGACGCGGCGTCGCGCCGTTAGGCAATCTGGCAATATAGAGATCGTTCACTATTCAGGTGTGTGGCCATGTGTGGAATCGTCGGATATATCGGTGATCGCGTCGCGACCCCGATGCTGCTGGAAGGGCTGAAACGGCTGGAATATCGCGGCTACGATTCCGCGGGTGTGGCCGTGATGAATGGCAAGGGCGTGGAGACGCGCCGCGCCGCGGGCAAGATCTCCAAGCTGGAAGCGGTGCTGACCGGCAATCCGCTGTCCGGCACGGTCGGGATCGCGCACACGCGCTGGGCGACGCACGGGCCGCCCACCGAGTGCAACGCGCATCCGCACCTGGACTGCGCGGAGAAGATCGCCGTGGTGCACAACGGCATCATCGAGAACGCGTCGTCACTGCGCACCGCCCTGGAAGACGCCGGGCACGTCTTCCGCTCGGAAACCGATACCGAAGTCCTCTCGCATCTGATCGAGGAAGTGTACGATGGCAACCTCGAGGACGCGGTCATCGAGGCGTTGAAGAAGGTGGACGGGACGTACGGGATCGCGGTGGTCTCGAGTGACGATCCGGACAAGATCGTGGCGGCGCGGAAGGGAAGCCCGCTGCTCGTCGGGCTCGGCGACGGCGAGTACTTCGTGGCGAGCGATGCGTCGGCCATCCTCGCGCATACCCGCCAGGTCGTGTATCTGGACGACGGCGACGTGGCGGTGCTCTCCCGCGATGGCTATCGGATGCTGGATCTGAGCTCCACGGTCGTGCACAAGAAGGTCAGCAGTATCGACTGGGATCTCGAGATGATCGAGCGCGGCGGCTACGCGCACTTCATGCTCAAGGAGATCTTCGAGCAGCCCACGACGATCGAGAACACGATGCGCGGCCGGCTGCTTCCCGCGGACGGCACGGCGAAGCTCGGAGGGCTCAACCTCACGAACGAGCAGTTGCTGCGCTTCGACAACATCATCATCACGGCCTGCGGGACGAGCTGGCACTCGGCGCTGATCGCCGAGCACATGCTGGAAGAGCTCGCGCGCATCCCGGTCGAAGTGGAGTATGCGTCGGAGTTCCGGTATCGCAGCCCCATCGTCACCGATCGCACGCTGTGCATCGTCATCTCACAGTCGGGGGAGACGGCGGACACCCTCGCGGCGATGCGTGAGGCCAAGCGCCGCGGGGCGCACACGCTGGGGATCGTCAACGTGGTGGGTTCCACCATTGCGCGTGAGTCGGACGGCGGCATCTACATCCACGCCGGTCCGGAGATCGGCGTGGCGTCCACCAAGGCGTTCACCTGTCAGGTCATCGCGCTGCTGCTGTTCACGCTGAAGCTGGCGCGCCTCCGCGAGCTGTCGGTCGTGCGCGGGATGGAAATCATCGAGGCGCTCAATGCGCTGCCAGCCCAGATCAAGAGCGTACTGGACCGCGCGCACGAGGTCGAAGATCTAGCCGAGGAGTTCAAGCGTGCGCAGAACTTTCTGTATCTCGGGCGGGGCTACAACTTCCCGGCCGCGCTGGAGGGGGCGCTGAAACTGAAGGAGATCAGCTATATCCACGCGGAAGGGTATCCGGCCGCCGAGATGAAGCACGGGCCGATCGCGCTCATCGACGAGATGATGCCTGTGGTCTTCATCGCGCCGCACGATTCGGTGTTCGACAAGATCGTGTCGAACGTGCACGAGGTCAAAGCGCGGAAGGGGAAGACCATCGTGGTAACCAGCCGCGCGGAGCCGTCGCTGGTGGGCAAAATCGACTACGAGCTGCGCATCCCGCACACGATCGATATGCTCACCCCCGTGCTCGCGTCCATTCCTCTCCAGTTACTGGCGTACTACATCGCGGTGAAGCGTGGCTCGAACGTGGACCAGCCGCGCAATCTCGCGAAGTCAGTGACGGTGGAGTGATCAGGAGCAGGGAACGGGGGATGTGAAGGCGGCGCTTCTCCTTAACTGCGGCTATTGCCGGCAGCTGCCCTTCGGATCGGGCTTGGGCTTGTCCACGACCATGCGCTGATCGCGATCCGCCACGCGCTGCGCGATGTCCTTCACCAGCATCGCGACGCGGGTCATCTGATTGTAGTTGAGATACTGCGGTTCGTCGGTGAGCTGGTGATAGTCGCGATGCCCGCCAGCGCTGAAGAAGACAACCGGGATGCCGTAACGGGCGTACATGTAATGGTCGCTGCGGCAGTAGTAGTTCTCCGGGTGGCCATCTGCGTCGTACGTGTAATCAAAGGTGAAGCCGTACTGGCCCTGGGTGTTCGTGGTTTCCACCAGGTCGCCCAGCTCCGTGGACAGCCGCCGAGAACCGATCAGCTGCAGATAACCTGGTCCGCCGTTCGGCAGGTGGTCCGCGCCGCCGCGGCCCACCTTGTCCTTTTTAAATGGCGCGAGGTTGGAGTCGCGCGGCACCGTGGGGTGGTCCGTGAACCACGACGCGCCGTAGAGGCCTTTCTCTTCGCCCGTGTGCCAGACGAAGATGATCGAGCGACGGGGCTTTTCCCGCTGTGTCGCGAATGCCTGCGCGATCTCGAGTACGGTCATGGACCCCGAGGCGTCGTCGTCGGCGCCATTATATACGGAGTCGGGACGCTGCGACGGGCGCACCGCGCGCAGGCTGTCGAGGCGCGTGCGAATCGTCGCGAGGTCAGCGGTGGTGGGCGGACGATTGGGGCTGTCCGCGCCCCCGGGTCGCACGACCGAATTGAACGCGCGCAGCGAATCATGGTCGATAGCGCGCGGGGCGGTGCCGATATGGTCGTTGTGAGCGCCGATGGCGACATACTGGCCGCGCAGCAGCGGGTCGCGGCCCCGGAGAATCGCGATCACGTTGCGCGCCGGCGCTTCAACCGGCGTCTCCGCGAAACCGACCTCTCCGGTGACTGTGCGTCCCATGGCGCCAACGCGAACGCTGTCGAGCGAGGTGCCAAGCATCCGGGCGGCGGCGGCGCGCGTCACCAGCAGACCTAACGGTGCTGGCGCCATCGGTGTCTCAGCGGCCATGCCCTCCTGTGCCGAGCGCATGAAGTTGATGATGTTCGGCGGTGCGATATCGAGCGCAGAATCTAGGGTACACGTACTTTGCGAACGGCAACGTGA
>JANNOC010000656.1:0-4997 GCA_031398865.1 Gemmatimonadota bacterium
GGAAGCGCGGGTGGACCGCGCCGAAGATCGGCGGCAGCAGGCCGTCGCGCGACATCGCGTAGAAGACGCGCGGCTGGCCGAGCAGCATGACGAGGATGACCGACGAGAGGCCCGCGACCGCGCCGATCTTCACGATCGGGCGCAGCCACGCGAGGCCGGGCCCCGCGGCGTCGATGCCGACCGCGATCGGGTCGGGCACGTCGAGCGTGCGGAAGTCGACGATGCCGGTCAGCACCATCGCGACGGCGACGTAGAGCACGGTGCAGAGCGCGAGCGAGCCGAGGATGCCGATCGGCATGTCGCGCTGCGGATTCTTGGCTTCCTGCGCGGTTGTGGACACCGCGTCGAATCCGATGTAGGCGAAGAAAATGACGCCGGCCGCGCGGAGCACTCCGCCCCAGCCGTACTTGCCGTCGCCTTCGGAGGGCGGAATGAACGGCGTCCAGTTCTCCTTCGCCACGGCGGGATTGCCGAGCACGAACCACGCGGCCGCGGCGATGAACGCCACCACGACGAACAGCTTGATGACGACGATGACGTTGTTGAAGCCGGCCGACTCCTTGATGCCAACCACGAGAATAGTCGTGACGAGCGCGATGGCGATGGCAGCCACAATGTTGAACACGCCGACGGTGTGCGGCAGCGAGGCGATATCGATTCCCTGCGTGCTGAGCTGCGTGCCCAGTTGGTCGGTCACGCGCACCCAGGACGTCTGCTCGGGAAGCTGTACGAGCTGCACACCGGGCGCGTTCGCGAACTGCGCCGGGATGTGAATGCCAAAGTCTCGCAGAAACGATACGACGTACCCGGACCAGCCGACGGCCACGGTCGCCGCCCCGAACAGATACTCGAGAATGAGATCCCAGCCGATGATCCACGCGATGAACTCACCGAGCGTCGCGTAGCCATAGGTGTACGCGGAGCCGGCGATCGGAATCATGGACGCGAACTCGGCGTAGCACAGTCCCGCAAAGGTGCACGCGATGCCCGCGATGATGAACGAATACACGATCGCCGGCCCGGCGTAATTCGCCGCGGCGCTGCCAGTGAGCACGAAGATGCCGGTGCCGATGATGGCTCCGATGCCGAGCATGACGAGATTGACCGGCCCGAGCACGCGTTTGAGGGTATGCTCACCGCCGGCACTCGCGTCGGACTGCAGCGCGTCGATGGACTTTCGGGCGAACAGATTCACCTAGGTCTTCCTCCGACAGGGTAGGGAAAGCCGCTCGGCAGAGCCGAGGGAGGAGCACGAGTTCGTGCTGTCGTCGAGTGCCGTCACGCCGCTCACAGGTTCTTCACCTCAGCCACGAGCTTGGCAAGCGAGCTCTTGGCGTCTCCGAATAACATGGTCGTTTTCGGATCGTAGAACAGTGCATTCTCCACGCCGGAGAAGCCAGGGCTCATTCCTCTTTTCAGAATGATGACACTTTTCGCGCGGTCTACATTCAGGATCGGCATGCCGTAGATGGGGCTGCCAGGATCGGTGCGCGCCGCTGGATTCACGACGTCGTTGGCGCCCACTACGAGGGCCACGTCGGTGCGCTCGAACTCGTCATTGATGGCTTCCATGTCGAGCAGCTTGTCGTAGGGGACGTCCGCTTCCGCGAGCAACACGTTCATGTGCCCCGGCATGCGTCCCGCCACCGGGTGAATGGCGTATTTCACTTCGCCGCCGCGCTTCTCGATCGCAGTCGCGAGCTCACGCGCCTGATGCTGTGCCTGCGCCACGGCCATGCCGTAGCCTGGTACAATGATGACCGAACGCGCATACGCGAGCTGGATCGCGGCGTCCTCCACGCTGATGGAGCGCGCCGACAGCTTCGACACGTCCAGTGCGGTTGACGCGTCGGGCGGTTTGCCAAAGGCCCCAAACAGCACGTTGGTGAACGAGCGGTTCATCGCGCGGCTCATGAGCACGGACAGAAGAAATCCCGACGTGCCGTCCAGCGCGCCGGCAATGATCAGCACGGTGTTCGAGATCGCAAATCCGGTCGCGGCGGAGGCGAGTCCCGCGTACGAGTTGAGCAGCGACACGACGACCGGCATGTCGGCGCCGCCGATCGGAAGCACCATCAGCACGCCCAGCGCGAGCCCGAGTGCCGCCATCGTGTAGAAGAGCGCGGGCTGCACCGGCTGCACGATCAACGCGACGAGCAACGCCACCGCGCCGGCGAAGAGGGTGAGATTGAAGATGTTCTGAAAGCGAAAGGTGATCGGACGCCCCGGCACCAGCTCCTGCAGCTTGGCGAAGGCCATGAAGCTGCCGGTAATGGTCAGGGCGCCAAACAGCACCTCGAAGCCCAGCGCGATCATCTTGCCGCGGCTGAGAACCTCCATGTGCCGCTCGTACTCGGCGATCCCGACCAGCGTCGCGGCGAGCGCCCCGAACATGTGCGACACCGCGATACGCTGCGGCATCGCGGTCATCGGAACACGCAGCGAGATCGCGACGCCAATCGCCGAACCGGCGGCGAGGCCCGCGAGGATCCATTCGTACCGAACGATCTCGTGCTGGATCAGCGTGCCGATGATGGCGAGCAGCATTCCCAGCGCGGCCTGCTGCATGCCGCGACGCGCGCTGTCCGGCGAGCTGAGACTCTTGAGACCGACGATGAAGAGGAAAGACGCGGCGAGATACGCCGCTTCGGTCAGGTATAGTCGCGTCACGGTTTCCGCACGTCGCGCTTGAACATGCGCAGCATGCGATCAGTGATCAGAAATCCGCCGACGACGTTGATCGTCGCGGCCGTCACGGCGACGACGCCGAGGATCGTGCTCAGTCGTCCGTAGTCGCCGCCGGCCGCGACCAGTGAACCGACCAGAGAGATGCCCGAGATTGCGTTGGTCGCGGACATCAGGGGCGTGTGCAGCAGGGAAGGCACGCGCGAGATGACCTGATATCCGACGACGCCGGCGAGCAGAAAGACGTATAGCTGGATGATGCTGAGGGATTGCATGGGCCTCGCGCTCAGCTGGGACTGGCTACAGCTCTCTGCCGGGCCTGGCAGCAGTCCGGGCCGCACGTGCCCCACAAATGCTCGTCGTTATGCGACCAGATCCAGCGAGCGATCGAGAGATAGGGATATCGGCGCGGATGATCCTGGACTTCAAGATCGAGATACACTTTGGATTTTGAGGACGACCCTATCATGACGGCCTCCCATTCGCCAGGCTTGCCATCAACAGCCGGATACTGGTGCACGAAGAGGAAACTCACGCTGTCCTCGATCCCGAGAGTGGCATAGGCAGTGCTCCGTGTGATCTTGTCACGCGAGCGGATGACAATGCGCGCGATGATCCGTCCCTCCTTGACGTTTTCTCGCGTGAGCACCGCGGCACCGACCTCGGGCTCAACCCGTGCGAGCACACCGTGCCGCATACTCCCCCTGTCGAGGACCATCAGGCGCTGCTCGTCACTGACGGCGTGCGAGGTGTCAAACTCCAGCTTCGCGACATACCCAGCGAGAGCCGCGCTGTCCAACCCCACGATTGCGGCGCTATCCCTCCACCCGGGATCAGGCGTCGGCCGGACTACAGCCTCGGACGCATCCCCCTTGGCCACAATCGGCTTCTCTTCGCCGGGGCAGGCCGCGAGAGCCAGCGCACCAGCGACCAGTACCGAGGTGGTGACCACCCGAGCCGTCCTTGCTATGTCGTGTCCTCGCATAACGATGATCTCCCTCGTCACGGTGATCCCGCTATTCTCGCGCTACCTGCTGCTCGCGATCGTTTGCATCCGGCGGACTACCGGCAACAACTCCGGATCCGCTCCTCCCCACAACTGCGCGACCGCCGACGCCCAGCGTCTCGCGGTCGGTAGATCATCGGCAGCCACCGCCAGATCCGCGCGCAGCGCCATCATGCGCGGGAGCGCGCCCGCCCACGGCACGAACGTCACGACGCGCGACCCGAGCGTCGGCAATGCTTCCAGCGAAAGGTCCAGCCGCGCCATTGCCGCCGCGCTATCGCCCACCGCCGCGAGAATCCATCCCTCCAGATAGATGTTCTCGATGGAATGATCGCCGCCACGATACACCGTCTGGCGATACCGCGCCAGATCACGCAATTCCGCGCGCGTCGTGCTGGTATCGCCGCGCGCAACCGCCACCTGCAGGCGAGTGAGTGAGGTGGGCGGTCCGCCAATGCGTAAGGCGGCTCGCGGACCGATCGCTGGCACTGACAGATTCAACGGGAGCGCGAGCGCGTCGTCGCGCACTTGTCGCCGCCGGGCCGGAGGTTCCCAGATCGTCGTCAAATGTTCGATGCGGCGTTCCAGTGCCAGTATGCTGTCGGCGGGCGCGCCGACACTGGCGTAGGCGATCATTGCGCGTGTCGCTGCCGTGATGGGTACGGCACTGGTCACGAGCTGCCCGCGAGGCGCGAAGAACGAGTCCACCGGACTCGCCGCCATCATCAATGCCGCCGCGCGATGCGGGTGCCCCGTGAGCGCCGCCAGTGCCGCCAGCACCGACGCCTGTGCTGGTGACGGATTCGGCGTGTTCGTTATGATGGAATCGGCGATCGCGCGCGCGGTCGCATACTCTCCCACCTTGATCCGCAGACGGACTTCGTGTGCGGCGAGCCGGACGCGTGTCTCGCCGTCCTTCGCCCGCCTTCGGGCGCGATGCAGCACCATCAGCGCCGATGGAGTGCCCGTTGCTGTCGGGCGCAACTCGCCCTTGAGCTCCAGCACCGACGCGTGCGCTGCGAGAGCATCCGGGCTCTCGGGGAACGCTTCCACCCATGATGCGACGATCCGTGCGAGAGTCTCGCGATTCCGCTCGACGGCGGCGATCGTCGAGGAAGGACGCGGAACGACCCGCGCCAGCGCCAGCTCCGCGGTGGTCCGCGGCACGAAGGCGAGCGTGTCCGCCGCCAGGGACGGGAATGCGCCGAAGACGGAGTCGCGACTCGCGCCATGGCCCCAGCGGAGAGTCAGCGCTTCGGCGAACAAGACCTGGCGCAGCCGTTCGAACGCCTCACCTCGGAAGGCC
>JANNOC010000677.1:0-3415 GCA_031398865.1 Gemmatimonadota bacterium
AGGTTACGCGCGTGGCGCGCGAAGTCGGTACGGAAGGACGGCTGGGCGGTCAGGCTGAAGTGGCCGGCGTTGCAGGCACGTGGAAGGATCTGACGGACAGCGTGAACGGCATGGCCGGGAACCTGACGGCTCAAGTCCGCAACGTCGCCGAAGTGACGACGGCCGTGGCCAATGGCGACTTGTCCAAAAAGCGCCCGCACGCCTCGGACGGGGTCGTCGAAGGAGCGATACACCGTGGGCGCGGCTGGAACGCCCGGACGAGCGCCTCGCAGCGCCGACGGCGTCGCCACCGGCGTGGCCATCAATCCCGTGGTTCGCAGACGCTCTTCGGACATGCTGTCAGCGACGACGAACGACGCGTCGCCGCTGGACCAGACGACGTCGAACCCTCGGGCGAGCAATGACTCCGCCGCGATGCCCGCAACGCGCAGTGTGCGCCGCTGTGCGGGAGCGACCGCCGGAACCGCCACCATGAGTAGGGCGCCCAAGCGCAGCCAGCGCCGCCAGCGCGGCGGATCCGCAGGCACGGGCGCTTCGAGCGCGGGGAGCGCGGCGAGCCAGCATCGATCGGCCTGTTCGAAAGCGGCGTGCACCTCGGCCGCCCACGCGCGCCAGAGCGCAATCGCGTTGTCGTCCCCGGCGGCACGCACCGTCTGCGCGGCCAGCTCGAGGCGCCGCAGACTGGCTCTCAGGGGCACAGCCGCGTCCGCCAGCTCAGCCTCGAGGGCACGGCGGTCCGGCGCGCTGCGCGGATACCGCGTCGCGGCGAACTCGCGGAACACGCGCTCGAGGCCGCCAGCGAGTCTCCCCGCATCCAGCGCCGCGAGCTGCGCGCCGACGCTTGTCGCATCGGCCGCTCCACGGCGCGCATGCAGAAAGACTCCATAGAATCGCTGGTGGTCGGCGCCGAGACCGCCGCGACGCGATCCCAATGCGCGCAGTGGCCGCGTGAGTTCCGGCAGGATACGAGCGCGTACGGAAATCTCGGAGGCAACGTCCGCAAGTTCGCTCCCGCCGAGCATTTCCACGACGTCATCGCCACGCAGGAAGAGCGCAAGCAGGCCGGCTTCCCACCGAACGCCATCGATCTCCTCGAATGGGAAGCTGATCGTGCCGTCGCGCGAGAACACACGGTTGCCGACGATGTCGAGGACGAGACTGCTTTCGTCCACGTCGACCGTGGCTTCGCCGAGCAACTCGCGGCCGCGCACCAGGCCGCGCAGCGCGACGGGAACGACGCGACGCACGCGCTCGTCAGGCATCGTCCGCGCTGAAGCGATAGATGCCGGCGAGCTCTTCGTCGCACAGTGCCGGCCGGACTCCCGTGCGCAGCGCGAAGCGCGCGGCGAACTCCGGCAGCCGCTCACTCGTAAATCCGTGGCGCGGCAGCGCCAGCACCGCAATCGCGAGCTCGATCGCCTCGGGCTGGCCTTCCACTTCGACAAGTGCGTCCATGCGCGGATACCGTTCGAAGCGAACCACGGCATCGCCAAGCGTGTATTGCGCGATGTCGCGATCGATCTCGCGCGTCACGACATAGCCGAGCCGTTCCAGGACCGCACCGAGCGAATCAGGATCTCCGACCGCGGTCGAGATTTCGTCACGCACCTTGTAGCCGTCCTCGTAGCCCGTCGGGCCCTTCCAGTCGAGCGAGCCGCGCACTCCGGTGTCGTCTCGATATATCCGAACGCGCAGTACGTGATCCATCCCCGCCAGTGCCCGGGTGGGCGAATCGAAGCGCTTGTCCTCGAGCCGGCCGTCGAACACCAGACGTCCGCCCGCGCCCTCGACGAGCGCGCGACGCGACGGCACGTCGTCGACCACGCTCTTGAGCTCGACCTCACGCATGTGGTGCCGGCTGCGACACAGTCACGTCAGGCCGCCAGAATCGAGCGCACCACGGCCGTGGTGTCGCTGAAATCCTCGAACACGGCGGACGGCGCGTGCGCGCGGAGTTCGTCCACGGAATACCGGCCGGTGGCAACCCCGATGGCACGGGCGCCAATAGTCCGGCAGCACTCGATGTCGGCGGGCGTGTCTCCGAGTACCACGATCGCCTCCCCAGGGACGTCCACCCCGAGACATTCACTCGCCCGCCGCTGCGCAATTCCGGGCAGCTCCGGTCGGTGCTCGTGGTCCGAGCCGAACGCACTGACGCGAAATCGGGCAGGGGATATTCCCACCGCTCGGAGCTTCGCGGCGGCGCCGTCCGCGAGATTGCCGGTGAGTAGTCCGAGTACGATATCCTCGCGCGCTTCCAACGCATCGAGCAGTTCGAGGACTCCCGGGAGCGTGTGCATGGCGGACCCACCCCCTAGCTCGACGCGCAGGCGGTCGAGATAGCGCTCGAGCAGCGAGTCCATGTGGCCGTCGATGTGTGAATCCTCGTGCCCCGCGAGCCGCATCGCCTCGCGCACGATCTGCCGATCCGTCTTTCCATCATACGGATGCTGCGCGGGACCGTGCGATCCGAATGTCTCGGCCAGTGCGCCCTCCATGGCGCGCCGCCCCGCTCCGTCGCTCCGGAGCAGCGTATCGTCGATGTCGAAAAGCACCAGCTTCATGGGCGATTCAGCAGCAGGCCGGACATGATGCTTCCCGCGCCGATTCCCTGCCACAGCGTGGGCACCTCGCCGAGCGTCATCCACGCCACGAGCAGCGCGATGAGCGGCTGCATGTTTCCGTACATCGCGGTGCGCGTGGGCCCGATCAGCTGAACCCCGCGATACCACAGCAGGTAGGCGATGACGAGTGCTCCAATGCCGCTGTACAGCACCGACAGCCAGGCGCCCGCGGGAACCGCGGGCCACGATGTCGCAACGATCGCGGGAGTGGCCACCAGAAGCAAAGGCAGCGCCCCGCCTGTCATGGTGAGAGCAGCCAGTTGTATCCCGCCTACGCGGCTGGCGTACGGCTTGAGAGCCACGCTGAAGGCTGCCCATGCGAGGCTGCCGCCCAGCACGAGCAGCGTTCCGACCAGCGTCGATCGCCCGTTAGGCAGCGCCGCGGTTCCGTACACCACGCCCGCCATCCCCGCGATCTGCAGCGCGATGGCGGACCACCCGCGCGACGTCGTGCGCTCGGTGCCGTGCCACCGGGACATGAGCGCGATGAAGGCGGGACAGGACGCCAGAATCAGCGCGGCCGTCCCCGCGCGCGTTTGCGCGATGCCGAGGATGAACAGCACCTGATAGACGCAGTTGCCGAGCACACCGAGCAGCAGGAGACGCTGAACATCACGGCGCGACGGCCAGGGCTGGCGCACGGCGAAGGCGATACCGAGCAGGCAGACCGCCGCCAGCGCGACCCGCGCCCCGTTGTACGCCAGCGGGTGCATGAAGCCAGTTCCGTACTTGATGACGCTGAAGTTGACGCCCCAGATGAGCGCCATGCCGAGCAGCATGGCGTCAATACG
>JANNOC010000709.1:0-6696 GCA_031398865.1 Gemmatimonadota bacterium
GTCGCGACCCCCGACAGCAATGCGATGAACGTGAGCGCCTGGCGCTGGCGTGCCTTCACTGTCATAACCTCCTGGACGTTAATCATGCCTACCCCGGACGGGTTGGAGGGGTCCGCACAGCAACCCATGGGCGAAGAGGGATTCGAACCCCCGACATCCTGCGTGTAAGGCAGGCGCTCTAACCAGCTGAGCTATTCGCCCGTCGCACCGCGGCGCCCTCGCGGCCGCCCTCGCGCGCCGGATGACGCTCCTACTTCACGATCGCCATCGGGACGAGCACGCAGTATCCGATGATGAGGAGGATGGGTGCCAGTGTCGTGCCGCCGCGGGCCAGATCCGCGTAGCCCACCGCGATCGTCCCAAGAGCGGCACCCCACCAGATCAGACGACGAACGCGTGCGGTCTTCTCGGAAGCGGTCATGACTGCGTAGTGTAGGGAGCGCGGAAATAGGTGTCAAGCTGCCTTGGCGTTAGTTTTCTGGCGGGGGAGCGAGGGACCGACGAGGCGTCCGTGTCCGTGGTCAGAGATCAGCTGTCAGTCGCCTCACACAGAACTGAAGACCGATGACTGGTAGCCGACTACGGACGCCTCGTCGTTCTTCTTGCTGACCGCCACGGCAATCAACAAGGGCCGGATGACGACTGCGGATTTCGAGACGTCCTTTGACACGATAATCATCGGCAGCGGCTTCGGCGGCGCGATGATCGCGCACGAGCTGGTGCGCGCCGGCGAGCGCGTCCTCATGCTCGAGCGCGGGAGCTGGGTAGCGCGGGGACCGCACAACTGGACGCCGCGCGGCGTCGGATTGCTCTCGACGCACTACACGACCGAGACCCCGTATAGCGTCACTACAGCGCGGAAGCGATATACCGCCGGCTCCTTTGCGTGCGTCGGCGGGCAATCCGTGTTCTACGGCGGCGCGTCGCTGCGTTTCCGAGCCGACGATTTCGAAGCGGATAGCGACATCGTCGCCGATTCGGACGCGGACTGGCCCTACCGCTACCACCAACTCGAGCCGTTTTACGCGCGCGCGGAAGAGCTGCTCGGGATTGCGGGCGAGAGCGGCGTGGATCCTACGGAGCCGCCACGCTCGACGCCATTTCCATTCGAGCCGGGGCCATTGTCTCGCGCCTCGCGGGCCGTTGCGACGGCGGCACACGGTCTCGGCCTCACGCCCTTTCGCCTTCCGCTCGCCATCAACTATGGCGGGCGCAATGGCGGCGACGCGACCGGACGCTGCGTCGCCTGTACGTCGTGCGACGGCTACGCGTGCGCCGTTGAAGCCAAGAACGATGTCGCCACCCGCCTCCTTCCGTCGCTGCTCGCCGCGGGAATGCAGCTGCGACCCAACACGGTCGCTGTGCGTCTCGATGCCGAGCGTGGGCGTGCGACGCGCGTGCAGTGCGTGGATCGCGAGACCGGGGAAACGATGCACTTCGAGGCGCGTCGCTTCGTGCTGTCGGCGGGCGCGCTGGCGTCGCCGCATTTGTTGCTGGCGTCGGGGCTCGAGCGGATGAATCCCGGCGGGCGCACCGTGGGACATTACCTGATGCGGCACTGCAATGCCGTCGTCCTCGGCGTCTTTCCGTGGCGCCCGAATTCGGACGCTGCATTCGACAAGCAGCTCGCGATTCACGACTTCTATTTCGGTCACCCGTCCATCACGTCCCCGCGCGGGAAACTCGGCGGCATTCAGCAACTGACACCGCCAGCGGGCCTGGTGCGCGCCTACCTGCCGCGTCCTTTCGGCGCCGCGCTCGCGCCTGGTGTCGCGCTGATGAGTGGGTTGATCGTCATCGCCGAAGATCAGCCGCAATGGGAGAACGGCATGTCGCTCGACGCGGCTCGCAGGGATGCGTTCGGCCTGCCGCATCTGCGCGTCCAGCACCGATACACCACGCGCGATCGGGCCGCCGCGCGCGCGCTGGTGGGACGCGCGCGCGCTGTCCTGAGCGCCGCGGGCGCGGTGCTCAGCTATGCGCACTCGATCGAAACGTTCTCGCACGCGGTCGGCACGGTGCGCATGGGGACCGACGAGCGCACATCCGCCCTGGATCAGTTCTGCCGCTTTCGCGGGATCGACAATCTCTACGTTGTGGACGCCAGCTTCATGCCTCGCTCGGCGGGGGTCAACCCGAGCCTGACGATCGCCGCCAATGCGTTGCGCGCCGGAGCACATCTGGCGCGAAGCCGAGTGTCGGCGGTGGCGTTCGCCGCGGGATCGGCGGTCGCTACGCGTTAGGCCTTCCGGAACCACGCCTTCTCACTCGCCTCGACCGCTCATGACTCTGACCATCGCACTCGTGATCGGTCTCCTTGCCGGCGCGCATTGCGCGACGTGGGGGATGTACAAGGACGCGCCGCACGAGGGCTTCACGGTGCGCAAGTATTTTCGCAGCATTCTCGTTGGCGCTGCCACGGCGCTCCTGCTTGTGTCCTTTTTCGCGTTCGATTTGCGACATCCGGGCGCGATGCTGGTGCTCTTCGGGCTCACGTACGTGACCGAACGCGGCATCGTGGAGGTGTGGAAGACGTTCGTGCGTGAGGAAGATCAATCCAAGTATTTCATTCCGATGGGATTTCACGTGGGCGGACGTGTGGTGACGAGTCGTGGCAAGCGGCTCGCGGTCGGCGCGGCCTATGTCGCGGCCGTCACGCTCATTCTGGTGGGCGTTGCGGCGATCGACCGGCATCCGCCCGCGCTCCCACGCATGGCGCTGGTTCTCCTGGTGGGCAGCATCGGCGGCTGGATCTCGGCGTTCGGCGGTGCGTGGAAGGACGCGCCCATCGAAGGTTTCGAGCTGCTCAAGTTCTTCCGCAGTCCGGCGACCACGATGTTCTTCGCCGCCCTCCTCAGCACTTTTACGGACTCCTACCTCTTCATCGCGCTGGCCTCGCTGGGGTACGAGCGCGCGGCCATCGAGACGTACAAGACGTTCTTCTTTCCGAACAAGCCGCGCGGAAAGTTCGCCGGTAAACCGGTGACGCATCCCGAGATGCTGACTCAGCGCCAGCGTTTCGTCCCGTTGTACGCGGCCATCTGGCTGGCGATCCTCGTCACCGGTGTCGCGGCCTTCCGCGACGCCGGCGCACCGGTCACGTCGCTGAGGCGAGCGCCCGTGTCCGTGCTGGATTCCAGCCCTCGCGTGATCACCTGGCACACGCGATGAGCAAGGACGAGCGCGCGCGCCCGCTTGGTCTCGCCTTTCTCGGGTGCGGCTGGGCGACGCGGCTCCACAGCAGGACGCTGCGGGGATTCCGGGACGTGACGCGCTACTATGCCAGCCGCGACGGTGCCCGCAGCGCCGAGTTTCGCGATCGCTTCGGCGGCGCGGGCTCGTTCGATTCCTACGACGCGGGCATGCAGGATCCGCGGGTGGACGTCGTGCTCGTCGCGACGCCGCCGCCGAGTCATCTGGATCTCGCGCTGCGCGCGCTCGCCGCGGGCAAGCACGTGATCGTGGAAAAGCCGGCCTTTCTGCACGCTGCCGACGTCGACCAGGTTCGGCGGGCAGGTGAGGCGAGCGGGCGGCGCGTCCTCGTGGCGGAGAACTACTACTACAAGCCGCTCCTCGGCGCATTGCGCGAGATCACGACGTCGGGCGAGCTGGGCGAGATCCGCTTTATCTGGATCAATGCGCTGAAGCACCAGGCGGCCACTGGCTGGCGCAGCGACGAGGCCGCCACGGGCGGCGGCACGCTGTTCGAAAGCGGCGTCCACTGGATCAGTTTTCTCGCAAACATGGGACTGCAGCTACGGTCGGTGACCGGCGTGCGCGCGGGAACACACGACGGTCCGGATCGCAGCATGCTGATTGTCGCGCGCTACGCGGAGGGCGCCGTCGGCACCCTGGCACAGTCGTGGGAAATTCGATCCCCGCTCAAGGGAGCGCGGTTGTCCAAGATTTTCGGAACGCAGGGCTCCGCGACCTTCGAGTCCAATGGCGTATTTCTGCTCGTCCGAGGCAAGCACTCGCGCCTGCGCTTTCCGGGTTTCCGTGACATGCTCGGATATCGCGCGATGTTCACGGACTTCTTCGCCGCGCTGCGAGACGGGCGGGATCCGTCGTTCACGCTCGCGTTGGCGCGGCGGGATCTGGAGCTCGTGGAGCAGGCAGTAGCGAGCGCGAGAGAGTAACGATTCTACGCTCACTGAGACCTTGCGACTGACGACGACGCCTCGTCATTCCCCCGCTTCCACCGCCCTCCGCGCAAGCCGGCATCACCGCCCTCAACGGGCACTGTTATTCGTGCGGCGACGTGGGCGGCGGAGCCGGCGGTGCCGGCGGAGGTGGTAGGCTGATCAGTAGCGCCTCGATCGCGCTCGCCCGCGCGGCTCGCTCCGCCGCTTCCTCCGCGGCAATCAGTGCCGCCATCCGCTTTCGGTCGCGGCGCCGGCGCGCGAGATACAGTGGCATGAACATGAACAGCGATATCAGCACCGCGAGCGTGAAGTCGGTCGCGACCGCCAGCATCCCGAAACGCCGACGAGTGCGCTGCTGCCAGCGTTGCTCGAATCCGGAAAGCGTGAGACCGTACGCGCTGCGCATCGCCCGTTCCAGCGAGCCCGTCACGCGCCACTCCTCGAGGAAGAGTGCCAGACCGCGGCCGGTGTCGAGCGCAGCCAACTCGGCCACGGCGCGATGCGCCAGCGCGTAGCTCGCCGATGCACGCGACGCCCCCGCGTGGAAGCCGTTCTCGAGGGAATCCAGCGACGGCATGCCGCGCAGCAGCAGGGCCCCGTTCGTGGCGAGCAGCTCGTCCCTTCCCCACTCTCCCGCCGCGTAGCTCGCGTACCCTTCGTCGAACCACCGAGGCGGCAGATTTCCCAGACGCTCGTGCAGCGCGAGATGCGCGAGCTCGTGGCGCAACACGGTCAACGGATCGCCAGCGTCGCTGCCAGCGGTGTGGCCCTGCATGATGATCCGCGCGGGTGATTCGCTGGGAAACGCGATCGCGGCGCCCCATTCGGGCGCATGAGGCCCGACCCAGTCGCGAAAGCGTTGCTCGTCAGGCGCTACCGCGATGAGCGCCCGTGCCACCGGGCGCGGAAGCCCGGGAAAACTGTCGCGCGCAACCGCCGCGGCGAGCAGGGAGCGCGCCAACCGCGCATCGCGCGGATACGCCACAATCGTGAAGCGCCCGTCATCCAGGCGGAAGGCGGCACCCTCCTGCGCCGCTGCCGGGCGCACAGCTGCGAGGAGTATAGCCCCCGCGGCTGCACTCGCCGCGATGCGCGTCAGGACACGCGCGGCGGAGCCCCTCCCGACTCCACGGTCTGCAGCATTTCCGCGCAGCGCTTCCCCCATGGGTTGAACTTGTTGGCCGCGTGCCCGGCTCGCCACGTTTCGGTGGCGCGGTCGCGCTCACCATTGAACCAGTACGCGCGCCCGAGCTCATAGTACGCCTCAATGAGATTCGGGCCGAGCGCCTGCGTCTTCAGGAAGAAGTTCTGCGCGTCCTCGTACATCTCGCGTTCGAGATACACGAGCCCGAGGTAGAAGTGCGCGTACAGCGTCGCCTTGCGATCACTGCCCAGACGAATCGCCTTGGAAAGATGCTCGATGGCCTCGCCGAAAATGCCCTTCTTCAGGCAGATGTACCCCACATTGATCCGGGCGAGCGCGTTGGCGGGTTCGCGCATCAGCACTTTCTGGAAATTCAGCAGCGCGTCGTCGTACTTCTCGAGCAGCATTTGCGCCCATCCCAGGAGCGACTCCGCCTGCGGATCGTTCGGCGACAGCTCGAGCGCGCGCGTGAGCGACGCTTCCGCGCCCTCGTAGTCGCCGAGCGAGATGCGGCTCCAACCCTTCTCGATGAAGGTGGACGCACCGATGTGATCGACGTGCACCACCGGCCGCTCACCGAGGAACGCCGGCGCCTGCGATGGCGCCGCTGCCTGAGCGGCCTTCCACTTCTCCACCAGTCGCTTGATGTCGTCTTTCAGGACGGTCGCGTCTGCAAGGTGCGCCTCCATGGCCCTGAAGAGCGCGATGATATCGGCCTTGACGGCGTCGCGCTCGCCAGGAGCGCCGGCGGTCAGGCGCGCGTCAATCGCGGCATAGCGCGTACGAAACGCGGACAGCGAATCGTCAGCCATCGGTCGCGGCTTCGCCTTCAGATATCTCCGCGGTAGCGCGTTCGAGCGTCAGGCGTTCGGTGGTGGACAGGAGCCGCGCGACATCGAGGAAGAGCACCAGCCGCTCATTGCGGCGCACGATGCCGCGCAGGTACTCGCCAGCCAATCCGCGGAAATAGGTCGGGGGCGGCGAGATGCGGCTGAGCTCGAGCGACGTCACTTCGAGTACGGCGTCCACGATCGCGGCGATCCATTCGTCGTGAGAAACGAAGACGAGGATGCGCGTCTCGTTGCTGACCGCCGTCGGCACGAGATCGAAGCGCTTGCGCAGGTTGATGACCGGTACCACGCGCTGCTGATACTCGATCACTCCTTCGATCCACGCCGGCACGTTCGGAATCAGCGTCGGCTCCTGATACCGGAGTACGCGTTCGACGGAGTAGATGTCGGCGGCGAACAGGTCGTCGCCGAGCCGGAATGTCACGATTTGTATTTTTTCGACGGCGGTCATGAGAACTCCGTTATGCCCTCGGTGACGCAGGCCGCGACGAGCGCGTCGGCGTCCACGATGGCGACAAGGTCGCGTCCGCGGGAGGCGACGCCCAGGAGCACGCCA
>JANNOC010000030.1:0-3727 GCA_031398865.1 Gemmatimonadota bacterium
GAAGTTGCTTGAAGATGATCGGCGCCCCGGCCTCGTCGATCACCGTGTGACCAGAATTTGGCCCTCCGACTCGAATGGCAACAGTAGCTCCCATCTCACTTGCCAACCAATGGGCGACCTTGCCCTTGCCCTCGGAGCCGAACTGGCCACCTACGATAACGGTGACCGGCATCTAGGCCTCAATCGCCTCGGCAGGTAGCAAGTTGATCAGCTGCGTCTCCAAGTCGGCCAACGTCCCCTCGTTAGCAATCATCGTATGGGCGAGCTTGCGAAGAGCTGGAATCTGTACCTCGACTGGATGGCCATCGGCTTGGGCAAAACTGTTACCTTGCCCTTCTCTTCCCCTGAAGCGCCGCGCCCGAAGCGCGGTTGCCGCATCTACGTGGACGTGTCGGAAGGCAGGGCCGAAAGCTTCCGCCAGGAAGGCATGGTCGTCGGGGAAGCGGAGCCCGTCGATCACAATGTTTCCTGTCGCAGGTAACGAGGCTTTCAATTTGCGTCCCAGCCAGCGCTGGCCGAACTCGCGGTGCACACGCTCTCCCAACACCTGAAGATGTTTTCGAGTAGCCGATCTTCTCTCCGACTGACGCAACTCTTCGAGAACCATGCTGTATCGTGCATACGCGAAGCCGAGCGATTCGAGGTGGCGTGCCGTGGTGGTCTTGCCCGCGGCGACAGGCCCACTTAAGCCTATGACGACTCGTCGCTGCCAAGCACCGGCATCCACTTTAAGATCGGGAATGATCAGCGCTTCTTCCTCTTCGGAGCCAAGCGATTCAAACTTTCCGCTCCAGAAAAACACCCCGACGACTGCCGCCGTGATAGCGTCGAGCTCGTCATGCGTTACCGGGTCGGTCTGGTATTTTCCTCGGACGCCAAACTCTGCGAGCCCCTCTCGCAGCATGTCTAGGCTCGCGCGCTTGCGAGGTATGCCCATGATGTCCTGCGCCGCACCGGGATAGCTTTCGACTACAGGTAGGCCCAAGCCTCTGAACCGAGCAGCCAACCGAATGCCACGGGCCGTGAGCCTCTGCATGCTAGGTATCAGCGCCGGATAAACGTTAATGCCTCGCTTCTTGAGGGTCCGCTCACATTGCCGCATGATTCCGTATTGCTCTCGCCCAGGATCGTCGTCGGAGACCGATACTCGTCCCCGCGGGAGCGACAGAGGAGAATCTATCGAAACGACGTTTGGACGCGCCGCGAGTGTCGCCGCCACGATCTCTTCGTCAGTCCCCAGCATCCTGGTGACGGCGTCACTGCCATCAAGCTGACACCAACCGGACAGCCTAGCCTCGGATCCAGTTAGATCGATGCCAACCACCCGTAGGCGTCCATTTTTCAGCCCAGTTGCGAGATCCGCCAGAGTCACTGCGGGTCGGAGTGGCCCCGCGTATCGCGTCAGCCTGATCGCGGGCGAGCCCGAACGATTGCTTCCCTTACCGTTTACCCAGACGATCTCGGTACGGACCGCAAGCTTCGGAAGTTGCTTCTTGATAGAAGTCGGCATCCGGCGCGCTGTTACGAGCTTTCTCATCACGCGGTCAAAGATAAACTTCATCCCTTCGACGTCGCAGTGGTTGTATTCGATCAAGAGCTTCAACGCGGTAGTGTCGCCTCGACGGTATTTGTGCCAAAGCAGGGGCGCAGCCTCACCCTTAACATCCCTAACATTAGCGGGCCGCAAAAACCCGAGTTGCTCTTCCAGGACTTTCTGCCCACCCGCAAGACCGACGCGTTTCGCGAGAAACCTCAGATCCAGGTGCACCGGCGGCAGTTTGAGGTCGGGAAACTCCTGACGCAGGAACGGGAGGTCGAAGATTGCGCCGTTGAATGTGACAATTGCTAGTGCATCAGCGAGGTCCTCACGGAGCGCACTAATGTCCTGCCCGCGAATAAGGACTCGGTATGCGCTCTGATAGCACCATCCCACGACTGTCACGTAATCATAGAAACGACTGAGCCCGGTTGTTTCTATGTCGAGGAACAGGACACGATGTGGGAAAGTGAGAGCGATTCGATAGTGCTCGCGCCGGTCCAGCGCCTTAGAAAAATATTCTGCGTCCTCGGCCTGGAGCGCGTGACGAAGCACAGGAAAAGGAGAGGTATCGGCGCGCGGATCGGGCTCATCAAAGAGGAATCGCTGGGGGAACCGAAGCTTCTCCAGGTCTTCCCAAGACACAATTCCCTTGGCCCAGAGCTTGGCTTCCCGCTCCGGGGAGATACCACGCACGAGACGCTGAAACGTAGAACGAAGCATCGATGCGCGTAAGCCTATGATTGTCTGGCGACCGCCGCCCACAGCGCCTCCCGGATGAGCATATTGTGAAGGGCGATGCGTGAGGCTAGCTGTCTACGTTCGCGGAATGATAACTTCGTTGAGGCAGCATTGAAACCTCCTCTTTGTCTTCGCATTCTTTTGCCACCCAGCGGCCCGTCCATAGAATTCCGCATGTCTCGCCCCTTGCGCGTTCTCCTGTTCGCCCTCGCGGTCTGCTCCTGCTGCCCGTTAAGTCCGTGGCGAGCGTGTAGATGCCGCCGTGCTCGACCCAGAGCGCCGCGACGCAGGATCACGATGCTCATGCGCACGATCACGCCCCAGCCACAGCCAATGGCGACCACGATCATCACCAGCCCTCGGACTCTCACCACGGACTTGGGAGGTCGCGACGTCGCTCATCTGACCCTGAGCGCATCGATATCCTGATTGGCGGAGGGACTCGGAATGCGGAGCGATCCCCGTCTCCGGAGGGAGGGCAACTGACGAGGTGGGTCCGTTCGCGCAGTGCACCCACCCCGTCCATGAACTCACGTTCATGTCCCGCCCCTCCGATTGCTTCGCGGGGACGTGAGAGCCGCGTAGCGGTCCCGGCAGTCGAGTAGCGATGTTGGTCGGAGCGGGTGGCAGCGTCAGCTGACGTGGTGGGTCGGGTTCTTGGTCCCGGAAGTCGTAAAGCGACATCCTCTCAACGGAGCTTGGCAGCGTCAGCGGACGGGGTGGGTCGCCGTAGACATCCCCTCTTGGGAGGGGTGGCAGCGCTAGCTGACGGGGTGGGTGCGCCGCGCACGCCCGGGTAGAATAGATCTTCGATTACGATCGTTAGCAGGAGGCGCCGTGCTCTTCGGCGACGTGGATTTTTCCGCCCTGACGCTGCCCGAGTCCGCGCAATCGCTGCGCGGTGAGGTGCGTGCATTTCTCGCGGAAGAGCTGCGCAGCGGACGTATCGTCCCGCATCTCGGGCACGCGCAATTCGATCCGGAGTTCTCCCGGCGGGTCGGGGCGCGCGGCTGGATCGGCATGACCTGGCCGAAGCGCTATGGGGGGCACGAACGAAGCTTTCTCGAGCGCTTCGTGGTCACCGAAGAGCTGCTCGCCGTCTCCGCACCCTGCGCCTCGCACTGGTTCGGTGACCGCCAGACCGGCCCGGCCCTTCTGCGGCACGGCACGGAGGAACAGCGGCAGCGCTTCTTGCCGGCGATCGCACGTGGCGAGAGCCCATTCGCGCTCGGCATGAGCGAGCCCAACAGTGGGTCGGATCTCGCTTCGGTGCGTACGCGCGCGGACAAAGTCGAAGGCGGCTGGCGCGTCACCGGGCAGAAAGTCTGGACGAGCTGGGCGCACAAGGCGGAGCACTTCTTCTGCTTGTGTCGCACAACGGCCGACGATGGCGATCGCCACCTCGGCCTGTCGCAGCTCATCATCGAACTGCATGCACCGGGTGTAACG
>JANNOC010000049.1:0-3864 GCA_031398865.1 Gemmatimonadota bacterium
GGCATCAGATACTCGAACATACTGCCGCTCCACGAGACCATCGCGGTCGCGCCGCTCGTTGTCGTGAGCGAGCGACCGAGCCGGAACCAGTGTTCCGCCGGGACGTCATCCTTCGCGATCGCGATGTAGCTCGCGAGACGCGATTCCGAGGCGAGCAGATCGTAGTACGAGCTGTCCAATGTCGCGGAGGACTGCTGGTATCCGATGGCGAAGAGCTTGCGCTGGTCGTCGTAGAGAAAGCGGAAGTCCATTTCCATCGCGTACTCGTGCGCGCGATTGGCGATCACTTCGAGCCGCGCGACCTGTTCCGACGCTAGCGGCGACACGGCGCCGACGTCGCGCAGCGTTGGCCCGGTCGGCGCGCCCGATGCGGGTACATTCACCGCCGCCATCGCATCTGTTTCTCCGAGGTGCCGCGCAACGAGCGTGTGCATCCATCCTATCCAGTACAACGCGTCGCCGGCGGAATAGCCCACGAGGCCGGCCGCCATCAACGCGGCGCGTGTGCGCGCGAGCGCGCCGCCGACGTCGAGCAGCGGCGGGGGCGTCGACGACGATGGGCGCAGCGACGTGGCCAGGGCGCGCAGCTGCTCGGTCGACGCCGTGATCGCTCCCCACTGCTCCGGATTGCTCGCCGAGCCTGATGTCGCCGCATCGCGCAGTCGCTCGTTCACGAGCACGAGCGCCGTCGCGACCGCGTCGCGAATGCGGTCGTCCGCGGCCGCTTCGTCCGCCATGGCGAGGCATGCCTGCTTCAGCGCGATCAGATGGCCGGCGAGATTCCCGCTGTCCACGGTCGAGATATACACGGGCTCGAGGACCGACAGCTTCTCCAGATTGTACCAGTTGTAAAAATGGCCGCGAAAGCGGCGCAGCCGTTCCAGCGACCGGAACACCAGTTCCAACCGGTCGAGCATGTCTCCGCGCGTCAGGAAGCCGAGATCGCGCGCCGTGACGATGGCCAACAGCTGCAACCCGATGTTCGTGGGTGAGGTGCGTCCCGCGATAATCGCCTCGGGCTCTTCCTGGAAGTTGTCCGGGACGAGCCACTGCGTCGGCTCCCCCACGAACTGGTCGAAGAAACGCCAGTGCAGCAGCGCGAATCGCATGGCCGCGAGCCGTTCGCCCGCGTTCAAGCGCAGCTCTCGGCGAATCGCCGGCGCGCTCAACGCGTTCGCGACGGAGGGGGCCACCATCCAGAGCGCCACCAGCGGCGCGATGGTGAGAAGCAGGCGTGTCATCGTGTGATCGCGCGCCTCATGGGGCAGCAGCAACTGCGCGATGACGGCCACCACACCAACGCCCGCGGCCAGCACGACCGCAGGCGCCATCCTGCGCCACACCTCCACCGCTGGACTCTGCGACATGACGCGCTCCACCTGCGACGCCGTCTGCCACTCGAGCAGATTGCGGCGCGTGATGAAGAGCCGCGCCAGCGTGCGAAGAATGGCGTCGCACGACACCCACGCCTGATGCGGGAGGAAGATCACCGCCAGCACGAACTGCTTGACGCTCACCACCGCGTCCCGCCAGACGGCGGCGTAGTACGCGCGCCAGGACTTGTCGAGCGGTGGCCGCAGGATCGCGAGCACGAGTCCGAGCAGCCATGGGAAGCCGATGGCGAAGAGCGCGATGCCCGTCCACTGCCCCGCCGTGCCCGGCAACAGCGTCCACCCGGCGACGAATAACGCCAGCTGGAAGATCTCTACCGTGCTCCGCCGGAGATTGTCGAACAGCTTCCAGCGCGAGATCGCGGGGAGGCGGTTGAGCTCTGGGCCATCCGGACCCGGCACCGTGCCTGTCAACCATTGCAGCAGCTGCCAGTCGCCGCGAATCCAGCGATGCTTGCGGCGCGTGAACGTCAGGTACCGCGTCGGATAGTCGTCGTACAGTTCGAGGTCCGTGATGAGCGCAGCGCGCGAGTATGCGCCTTCGATCAGGTCATGACTAAGCAGACGGTTCGGCGGAAAACGACCGTGCGTCGCCTGCTCGAAGGCGTCCACGTCGTAGATCCCCTTGCCGGTGAAGCTCCCTTCGCCGAAGAGATCCTGGTACACGTCGGACACCGCGGTCGTGTACGGATCCACGCCCGGGTGGCCGGAGTGAATCGCCGAGAAGTGCGACCGATGCGCACTCGTGAGGGACACGCCGACACGCGGTTGGAGGATGCCGTACCCACGCGTGACGCGGCCCGACGCGGGGTCGTATTCCGCGCGGTTGAGGGGGTGTGCCATCGTTCCGATGAGCATCGGCGCCGCGTCGCGCGGCAGCACCGTGTCCGAATCGAGCGTGATGACGTACCGCACGTCGCGCAGCAACGCCGGCTCGCCAATCAGCGTGGAGAACGCGTTGCGCGCGTGGCCGCGAAGATAGTCGTTGAATTCCGCGAGCTTGCCGCGCTTGCGCTCCCACCCCATCCAGACACCCTGCTGCTCGTTCCAGCGGCGCGGCCGGTGAAAGAGATAGAACACTTCGTCCGCGCCGCCTGAGTACCTCGCGTTGAGCGCGGTAATCCCCTCCACAGCGGCTGCGACGATGGCGTCATCGTCCGCGCATGTTTCCGTTGCGGCATCGGCGAAGTCCGAGAGCAGCGCGAAGTGCAGGCGCGGATCGCGGTTGGCGAGGAATTGCACTTCCAGGTGCTCCAGCGCTTCGCGCACCGCGTCCGCGTGGGCAAAGAGCGTGGGCACAACGACGGCGGTGCGGCACTCGGCGCTGATTCCGGTTTCCCGGAACTCGATCTTCGGGAGAGTGCGCGGAGGCATCAGCCACGTGACCAGTTGATTCACGAGACTGATCGCCATTTCGGTGGCGGGAACCAGCGCGATCAGCAGCACCGCGACGATGCCCGCCGGCGTGACCGGATCCGCGATGTCCGTCACGATGCCGAGCGCGAGCGCGGCACTCGCCGCGATACCACCGAAGAAGACGAGGTTGGGGCGCCGCCGGACGTACCGGTGCAGCCGTTCGATGAGGGGCGGCCGATATCCAATGGCGCGCTCCACGACATCGCGCCCGTCGTCCAGCAGCCAGTACCCCACGTGCGCCTGACGACTCCCGCCCGTCGCGCCATTGCCGGACGCCGCGGATCGCGCCAATTCGATCGCCGTTCGGGCGACCTCAGGCTCGGCGCGCTGGGTGATTTTCGCGAGACGCTCGACGACATGCCGGTAATGGTCCCGCGTGCCGAACGTCATCAGCGCGTACTGGCAGGCGGGATCTCGGCGGAGAATCTGCTCGGTGATGGACTGGGACTCGACGAACCCCTTCCAGTCGAGGCGCGCGATGGTCCGCAGGCTGGTGATGCTGTTGGCCACCATGACCTGCGTCAATGCAACGCGCTGATTGCTGCGCAGCACGGCTTCTTCCGCGCTCAGCCCATCTTCCGCGATCCACTGCTCCAGCCAGAGCAGCGGCGTGAAGTTGGTCTGGTGGCTGCGGATCTGCTGGAGAAAGCGCGCGACGAACGCGGGGGTGAGCGCGTGCCCCTCGTGCACGAAGTCGGCGAGCGCCGCCGCCAGCGCCTGCGGCGACTCTTCGCTGGCCGCGCGAATACGCGCGGCCCAGGCATCCGCAGCGTCCACTTCCCGCAGCCGGTGAGTGACGCGCAGGGACATGCGCCGGATGTTCTCAATGAGACCGAGACGCAGCATGGTGGGCATGGCCCACAGCTCGCCCATCGTGAGCGCCATCACCCGCTGGAACTCGCGCACGAACGCTTCGATGTTGCCGAGTTCGACGTGCCCTTCCGTGTGCGCGATCAGCTCGATCGCCACCTCGTAGACGCGCGGATATCCCGCGAGCGTGCCGCTCGCCAGCTTCGGCAGCTCCTGGTAGTACTGCCGCGGCATGTCCGCGCGAATC
>JANNOC010000058.1:0-3525 GCA_031398865.1 Gemmatimonadota bacterium
GTAGTCCTTGGCCATGAGGCGAACGCCCATGCCGCTCACCTGAGCGTCGAAACCGAGGCCGACGTTGTAGGCGATGTTGGTCGCGCCCTTTGACCTGAAATCGTCGGCTTCTGCGGAGAACTTGATGGCACCGAGGCCGCCCTGCGTGAACGGTGTGAAGGTGGATTCGCCACCACCGAAGGGAAGCTTGAACTCCACGCCGGCGTCATAGAACCAGATGCCGACATCGGAGCTGGCGGCAACTTCACCACCTGCTCGGTCTTCAAACTCGAAGTGGGTCTTGGAGTACATGCCGTTGGCAAACAGGGCAAAGTTCGGGGCGACGTCCAGCGCGACTTGCGCGCCGAAGCCGGCGGCATTGTCGTTCGTGTACTCGGCGTCCGGAACGTCGAAGTGGTCGCCGTACATGATGTAGCCGACGTACGGTGTCAGGTGAAATACCGCCGGCGACTTGCCGGCGCTGGCCGACTCTTCCACCTGAGCGTGTACGGGCAGGGCGACCGCGGCGAGCAGGGCGGCGCCAACGATGAGTTTCTTCATTGCATCCTCATGAATCTGGGTGATGTCGCGCGGCGGGACGGCGGAGGCCGGCCCAATCTCGTCGCGAGCTTCACGACCCAGAAGCAAGCTTCATGCAAGCGGCGTGACAGGAACCCGCGTCGTCAGGCAGGGTACTGTAACGGTCGGCCCTGCCAGATGTCATGGCGGTATGAATGCCACGGACAAGATGTGACGGAGCGCACAATTGCACCGGGACGCACCCCCGTTTTCGCCGGAACGCCGCGACGCCCAGCCGCCGACTCAGGCGATCAGTGCCCTTTGCGCGCCTCGCGCACCGCCGCTGTCAGAACCGGCAGCACCTCGAGTACGTCGCCCACGATGCCGTAGTCGGCCACCTTGAAGATGGGCGCGTCCTTGTCTCTGTTGATCGCGACAATGGTCTTGGACGTCCGCATCCCGGCGAGATGCTGAATGGCGCCTGAGATACCTACCGCCACATACAAATCGGGACTCACCAGCCGCCCCGTTTGCCCGATCTGATCGCTGTGCGGGCGCCAGCCGTCATCGGTGACCGCCCGCGTCGCACCCACGGCCGCGTTGCCGAACGCGGCCGCGAGCTCCTCGACCAGCGCGAAGTTCCTGGCTTCCTTCAGTCCGCGGCCGCCGGCAACGATGACTGGCGCGTCGCCGAGATCCAGCTTCGCACCGCCGCCCTGCTGCAGCTCCTTCACGACGACCCGGGACGCACCGGGATCACCCGATGGCGGCATGGCCTCCACGCGTCCGGCACGCTCGTTAGGCACCGGCGTGAAGCGGTTCGGGCGCAGCGTGACGACGGCTGGCGTTCCAATGATGCCGACCGTCGCGAGCATCTTGCCGGCATACATCGGGTGCGTCGCGGTGAGCGTGTCGCCGGTCAGTGCCAGCTCCGTGACATCGCTCACGATGCCCACTCCAAGCTTCGCGGCGACGCGCGGCGCAAGGTCCCGTCCAGTGGCGGAGGCGGCAAACAGTATCGCTCGGTAATTCCCGGCGCGCGCGCGGTCGGCGGCGAGTGCCGCGCTCGCTTCCGGATTGTTGTACGTGAACGCGGCATGCTCTACCACGACGACAACGTCGGCCCCATGCGCAGCGAGCTGCGACGACTGTGCGCCGATGCCGGGGGCACCAACAAGCAGCGCGTGCACTTCCCCGCCCGTCGCATCCGCGAGCTGCCGCGCCGCCGTGATCGTCTCGAGCGCCACCTTGCGCAGTGTGCCGCCGCGCGCCTCCGCGAATGCCAGGATGTTCGACATCACAGCACCTTTGCTTCAGTCTGGAGCAGGCGCACCACTTCCGCCACGGCCGCCACTCCTTCCCCCACGATCCGGCCGGGCGCGCGTTCGGGCGGAAGCGCCATCGCACCCACGGTCACCCGCTGCTCGCCCAGCTGCGCCGCCTTTACCTCCAACGGCTTCTTCTTCGCCGCCATGATTCCCTTCAGCGATGGGTAGCGCGGGCGCGCGAACCCTTCATCGATCGTGAGCACCGCGGGGAGCGGGAACTCCACGATCTCCGCGGCACCTTCGAGCTCGCGACGCGCCGTGCCGCGCCCGCCGGCGATGTCGAGTTTCGAGATCGCTGTGACGCACGGGAGGCCGAGCAGCTCCGCCGTCATTGCGCCGACGACACCGTTGGAAGAATCCAGCGACATCTTGCCGAACAGAATCAGGTCGTACGCCCCGCCCTGCAGTTCGGCCGCCAGTACCCGCGCGATCGCCAGCCCATCGAACGGCACCGCGTCGCATTTCAGGTGCACAGCGCGGTCGATGCCCATGCTGAGCGCCTTCCGCAGCGTCTCCTGCACAACGTCAGGACCGAGCGAGATCGCCACAATCTCTCCCTTGCCGTCCTTCTCGTTCACCTGCAGCGCCACCTCGGCGGCATATGAGTCGAAGTCCCCCATGTCGAACTTGATGCCTGCGTCGTCCACGCCTTTCCCGCCCGGCGCGATCCGGAATCGCGACTCCATGTCGGCAACGCGCTTGATGCACACGGCAATCTTCACGTGAACGCCCCCAGCCCCGTGATGGACTGTCCCAGAATGAGCGTGTGAATGTCGTGCGTCCCTTCGTACGTGTACACGCTCTCGAGATTCGCCATGTGACGCATGGCGGAATACTCCGCGAGAATGCCGTTCGCGCCCAGCAGCCTCCGCGCCTCCCGCGCAATGTCGGTCGCCATGCTGACGTTGTTGCGTTTCGCGAGCGACACCTGCTGCGGCGTGAACGTGCCCGCGTCCTTGAGCCGGCCCAGGTGCAGCGCGAGCAGCTGCCCCTTCACGATCTCGGTCAGCATCTCGGCCAGCCGCAGCTGCTGCAGCTGGAAGCCGGCGATGGGCCGATCGAACATGACGCGCGTCTTCGCGTACGACACCGCCTCCTCGTAGCACGCCATCGCCGCGCCTAACGCACCCCACGAAATTCCGTAGCGGGCCTGGGTCAGGCACAGCAGGGGACTCTTGATGCCATCGGACTTCGGCAGCATCGCGCTCGCGGGAACCACGACGTCCTGGAATACGAGCTCACTCGTATCCGATGCGCGCAGCGAGAGCTTCCCCTTCTGATCCTTCGCCGTGAAGCCTTTCGTGTCCGTCGGAACGATGAAGCCGCGGATGGACTTGTCGCTCTTGTCGCCATCGGTCTTGGCCCACACGATCGCGACGTGCGCCTGCGAGCCGTTGGTGATCCACATCTTGGCGCCGTTCAGGACGTATGTGTCGCCCTGCCGCCGCGCCATGGTGATCATGCCGCTGGGATTCGAGCCGAAGTCGGGTTCCGTGAGACCGAAGCATCCGATGACCTCTCCGCGCGCCATGCGCGGGAGATACGACCGCTTCTGCTCCTCGCTGCCGAAGGCGAAGATCGGATACATCACGAGTGCGCCCTGAACGGACGCGAAGGAGCGGAAGCGGTCGTATCTCCCGCGCATGGCGCGCGGAGAGGTCATCGGATGCTTCGGTCTCACGGAACCCGACTTCGGCTC
>JANNOC010000099.1:0-1804 GCA_031398865.1 Gemmatimonadota bacterium
AGCACCTACCTCGAAGTCGCGTACCTGCTGCTCCACGGTGAGCTGCCCACCGCCGGCAAGCTCACCGAGTGGGAGCACACGATCACGTTTCACACCATCCTCAACGAGAACTTCCGGCAACTGATCGACTCGTTTCGCTACAACGCCCATCCCATGGGGCGGCTGATCGCGTCGATGGCTGCGCTGGGCACGTTCTATCCCGAAGCGAAAGACATCTTCGACCCGTCGGTGCGGATGAAACAGATCGAGCGCATCATCGCCAAGATCATCACCATCGCCGCGTTCAACTACCGCTCGACCGTGGGGATGCCGTATGCCTATCCCGACAACGACCTGTCGTACACCGGCAACTTCCTGAACATGATGTACCGGATGACGGAGGTGAAGTACACGCCCAATCCGGTTCTGGAGCGCGCACTGGAAGTGTTGTTCATCCTGCACGCGGACCACGAGCAGAACTGCTCGACGAACGCGATGCGCGCCGTGGGCAGCTCCCACGTGGATCCGTATTCCGCAACCGCGGCGGCGGCGGCCGCGCTCTATGGCCCGCTGCATGGCGGCGCCAACGAAGCGGTGCTGCAGATGCTGGCAGAGATCGGCGACGTGAAAAAGGTGCCCGACTTCATCAAGACCGTGAAGAGCGGCGAAGGCGGACGTCTGATGGGCTTCGGGCACCGCGTCTACAAGAACTACGACCCGCGCGCGAAGATCATCAAGAAAGTCGCAGACGAAGTCTTCGAAGTCACCGGCCGCAATCCTCTCCTGGACATCGCCCTCGAGCTCGAGCGGATCGCGCTGGAGGACGACTACTTCGTCAAGCGCAAGCTCTATCCCAACGTCGACTTCTATTCGGGCCTGATCTACCAGGCCATGCGTTTCCCGAGCAGCATGTTCACCGTGCTGTTCGCGATTCCGCGCGTCTCCGGCTGGCTCGCGCAATGGCAGGAGATGCTGAACGACTCCGACCAGAAGATCGCCCGTCCAAGGCAGATTTACACGGGCTCGCCGCGTCGCGATTACGCGGACGTCGGCTCGCGCGCCTAGCAGCGTGGTCGCTGTCATCCCGGGCGAGGGAACGCGCTGTGCGCCGTGGTTCCACGGATGGGTGATCACCTGAAGCCGCCGCAGGCGGCTGTCCACCCCTTCGCCGTCTTCGCGAGGGTGCCGCGTCAGCGTCGAACGAACACTCCAGCCCACCATTCCCCTCGCTCCCGTTCGGCCACGAGATGCAGTCCGTGCGTCGCGGCCGCACTCGCTACGTCCTCGCGTCTGGCGACGAGGATGCCGCTGAGGACGAGCGACGCAGCTGGCGCCATCCGCCTCACAACCTCACCGAAGAGAGGGATGATGACCTCGGGGATGATGTTCATCGTCACGAGATCGAACGTGCCCGCGCGGAGCGCTTCGACGCTGCCGATGAAGAGCGGCATGGACTCCTCGGGAACTTCATTGCGGATGCGGTTGTCGCGCAGCGCGCCGTAAGCATCGGGATCGTTGTCCAAGGCGATGGCTCGCACGGCGCCGAGGCGGTGCATGGCCAGGGCGAGGATGCCGCTGCCGGCACCGACGTCGAGACCGCGCCGGCCTCGCACTTCGAGCGACTCCAGCACTTCGATACAGAGCGCGGTCGTCTCGTGCGAGCCCGTGCCGAAGGCCTGCTCCTGCGGCACGATGATCGTCAGGCGATCTCCGTGGCGCGGCAGCAGAGCCGGATCGGGCACGATCACGAAGCGCTCGCCGATGAACAACGGCTCCAGCGATTGCTGATACATCTCCAGCCAGTCGAGACGCTCCCGATCGACGG
>JANNOC010000148.1:0-4662 GCA_031398865.1 Gemmatimonadota bacterium
GCGCTCGCTGGACGCGGAGATCTTCGCTTCGTTGCGCGACCACGCCGTGACTTCAATGGTTCCGGAGATGAGCGACAGGACCACGACGCCGTCACGGGAGAAGGCAACGGTGGTGTCGATGCGGGAGCGCCCCTGGCCATCGGCATCGTCTTCGTCCCAGTCCGAGTCAGCGTCCCAGTCGGAGTCGGAGTTCGAGTTGGAGTTGCTGTCGCTGTCCTTGTCGTGCTTGCGCTCACGCTCTTTCTCGACGGTTTTCTTGTCCTTCTCGGTGCGCGTGACCTTCCGCTGCGCATCGGCGCTTGCGGGCGCCACGAGGGCGAGCAGGAAGAGCAGGGGAATCAGGCGAATTCGCGTCATTCTATTCCTCAGGTCCGCGCGGGAAGCAGCGCGATGGTACGGAGCAGCTCGACTTTCTTGTTGAGCGCGTGTGTGAGTTGCTGGCTCAGGAAACCACTCGCCGGATCGCGCGAGAGCGCGGCGCGGCTCTCGGCGATGGCGAGGTCGATCAAGCGAAGATTCTGTTCCACCAGCGCAACCGTATACGGGTCGAGCTGGTCGCGACGCTCGCGCATGACGGCGTGCAGGGAAGCAATCTCCTGGGTGTACGGCGCTTCGATCGCCAGCGTTGCCTCTGAGCCGCTCGCATTTGGCTGCGTGCTCCGAGTCGGTACATCGAGACCGGGGCCCATGACGAGCCGGGTGTCGGGTACGGCGACGGGCGCGGTAGCGCCGGTGCTCTCGACGGAAGGTGTCGCAAGAATCGTTGCGGTGGGGGCCGTGACAGTCGGGGATGCGGCTACCTGCACCGGATCTCCGTTCATGGACCAGCGCGTCGCCGTGTAGGTGATGCCTGACGTGGCAATAATGAGTGCCGCTGCCGCCGCCGCGAGGCCCGCGCCGCTCAACCGCTCGAGCCGCCGACGGCGGGCCACCATGGGAGTGCGCGTCGTGCGGTCGGCATCCGACAGGGAAAGCACCGCCGGCTGGATGCGTGCTTCGATGGAGCTCCACAGATCGCGCGAGGGGCTCAGCGCGGGAAGCGCGCGCGCGTCGCGTTGGATTGCGCGCAGATCGGAGAGCAGCCGCGTGCAGCGGGCGCACTCGCGCAGGTGCGCATCAGCGGCCGAGCGTGTTTCCGGGGTCGCGCTCTCTTCCAACAGCTCTGGAAGGAGCTCATCGAACCGCTCGCAATTGATCATGTAGTTGTTCATCGCTGCAGTGCCTCTCTGAGGAGCATTCTCGCCCGATGCAACTGGGCCTTGCTACCGCCGGCGGTGATGCCGAGCATCTCGCCGATTTCCTCGTGGCGGTATCCCTCCACGTCGTGCAGTACGAAGACGCGTCGTGCACCGGGGGGAAGCTTCGCCATCGCCCCTTCCAGATCCATCCGATCTCCTGGCACCGACAGGCCAGGCATCGGCAGGGTGTCCATTCCGTTCTCGGGCTCGTCGAATCGCGTTCGGCGCCGCCCTTCCGTCTTTCTCGCGTTCAGCACCACGTTCACCGCCAATCGGTGCAGCCAGGTGCCAAAGGCGCTCTCGCCGCGAAACAGCGCCAGCTTTTTCCCACGCGCGAACAAACACGTCCTGCGTGAGCTCTTCCGCGAGGCACCGGTCCGCGACCATGCGGGCGCACACCGAGAAAACGCGGTCCACGTGCGACCGGTACAGGCGCTCGAAGGCATGCCTGTCTCCAGAGGCCGCGAGTGCGACGTCGCTTCCGGTGGTGTGGCTCAAAGTTGGTATATCGTGTGCGGCCACCGGCATGCGTCCGATCGATCCTCGTGGTTTCACGGGATAAGATACCGGGCGGGGGCAAAAGGTTTGAAAGCGGAGAACCGGCTGTCTCGCGGCAGCGTTGGCTATCGCACCGGGGGGACTCAGGGGGTTAATATGCGACCCGCAGCCGCGTTCGACCGCAGTTTTCCTCACCATATGGTGGAGGAACGCGTCCGCCGCGCCTCGGGCTCGCATTGCCCTCAGGGTGAATGACATTCGCCGGATTGAGGCGCGCAAGGTCGACGCGCAGCGCACGGGCGGGTTGGCCCTCGGTGGAACGGTGGTGCTGTTGAGCATCCTCGCAGTCGTCGCAGCGGTGGCGCTGTTCGCCGCCATGCCGTCGGGGTAGAGTCTCAGCGATCGCTCTCGAACACGATCAACGCCTCGAGCTCCAGCTCACCGTCCGAGGCCGTCTCGGTTCGACGGTGCAGCGCCTCGAATGCTCCAACCGCTCTGAGCCACGCCTCGTCAGGCATCGTCGCGCGTGCGAGCTCGTCGAGAACACGCTCGGCGCCGGCGCCGCACGGCAACGTCGCGGCCCGGCGCGCTTGCGACGCCAGCGCCGCGAGTGCGGGTCGCCGGTCGGGCGTGGCTCGGCGCGCGATCGCCGCCACGCGGTGCAATAGCGCGCGACGCGCACGCGCACTGGCGACATCGCGTAACTGCACGTCGCCGCGAGTCCGCGCGCGCATGGTCCACAGCGCGATAGTTGCCGTCGCTGAGGCGACTGATCGCTCGCTGGGTGTCACCGCCGTGCTGGACGCGCGCTCGGCTGCCGCGAGCACCGTTGCTGGCGCGTCCGACACGGCGCTGCCAGCGGCGCCAAGCAGTACCCGGCTAGTGTCCGGCCTTCGCAGCAGCGCGAGAAAGCCGTCGCGGTCGCTCTGCGCGGCTGCGACCAACGGCACGTCCGCGCCCGTCGCCAGTTCCTGGGTCACTGGCTGTTGCTGCCACACGCGCAGGATGTCCCGAAGATGCTCAACCACCTTCGAAGGGCTCCTGGTATCGGCCGCCTGGTGGTGAATGCCAGGCAGAATGCCTCCTGCGATGCCGAGCGCACGGCCGGCGACGCGAATCTTCTCACGCAGGCGCCGCTCCACGTGCACCAATGCTTCGGCGCTTGCTGGCGGCGCGAGCGCATAGACCGCCGTGCGCTCGTGCCTGGATCCGAGCCGAGCGACGCGCCCGACGCGCTGTTCCAGTCGCGCTGGAGTCCATGGCAGATCCAGATGCACGACGACGGATGCGTCCTGCAGATTCACTCCTTCGCTGAGGAGGTCGGTGGCAATGAGAACGTCGATGGCGTCGCGCGGATGCGGCGCCGGTCGGCGCGATGCGTCGGGCGCGAAACGAGCGAGTGCGTCGGCGCGCGCAATGCAGCCCCCGGCCACCTGTGCGCCGTGGGCAGTCAACAGTCCGACGCCTGGTTCACGGCGGAGCAACTGGAACAAGGCTCGAGCGGTGTCGGCGAATACGGTGAACGCGACCACGCGCTCGCCGGGATGCCGAGCGCGGATCTCGCGGAGCCGATCAGCACGTTCCTCGTCACAGGATGGCATGGCGCCAAGTTCGCGCAGCAGCAGGCGTACGGCGGTCCCGTGCTCGCGTACCGCGGCCAGCAGTGCCGCGTCGTCGCATGTCGATGGGGATGCGACGAACGTGGGAAAGGCGAGCTGCACCGCGCCGTCCTCGGGCGATCCGATCCACGCGCGCAGCTCCGCGCTGGTGGGATAGCGTCCCTCCTCGAGCGCGGCGGCCAGTGCGGTTGCGCGCGCCGCCCGCCGGTGCAATGTGGAGCGCAGCGCCGCATCACTCGACATCCAACGCCGCACGAGCGCATGCGCGACGAGTACGCCGGCGTTGCCTCCATCACTGGGCGGTAGTGGAGACGGAAGCGTCAGGAGGCGCGCGACGATGTCGTCCCGATGCGGCAATGCGAGCCAGCGGGGCTCGGATGCCACCGGGATTCGCTGCGTCGTTCGAACAGTTGTGTGTTCGCGGCGGACGACACAGCGAGCGAGATCAGCGGGCGCCAGCGTCCACGCGCGAGCTCCAAGAAAGAGGGCGAGCAGTGCGGCCAGGTCGCGCGCACTATTGTGCACGGGCGTTGCGCTGAGCAGTACGACGCGGGCACGTGTTGTCAGAGCGGCGAGCGCGCGATAGCGGCGGGTTGCCGGATTGCGAGCGTGATGCGCCTCATCCACGATCACCAGATCCCAATCCTGTGTCCTGGCGTCACTGGACGTACGGCTCAGCCACTCGTGCGTGCGCAGCTCCGCGCCCTGCCCTGTGCGCGCGAGTGCATCCGCCCACATGTCTCGTAGGGCGGCGGGCGTCACGATGAGTGGATGCCGTGCATCGCGCGCGAGTGCGAGCGCGACGTAGGTCTTGCCGAGTCCGACGGCGTCCGCGAGCAGAACGCCGCCATACTCGTTCAATGCGACACGCATGCGGGCAACGGCGTCGGTCTGGTGCGAATGCAGGGTGATCTCGCCAACGCCTGCGTCAACCGGCGTGTCGCCGAGCCACCGCGATGCGATCAGGTGGCGCACGTTCGCCAGCTCCGATACGATAAGTGCGCCACCAAAAGCCGACGCTGGCGTGGTCACGAACCTGTCCACTGCAGCAGCGCGGCGATGTCGGCCTCCCGTATCCCATACGACGCGAGCACGAGCGTGCCTAACTCTGCCGCGGGGATTGCCTCGCCCGCTGTGCAGCGCATGCCGACCTCCGCGAGGGGCCGCGCCGCGCTCTGCCAATCGCGCGGGAGGGGCAACCGCGCCATGGTCCACCCGAGATAGCGGTGATATCCTCCGCGAGCAGGTTCCGCGAGGACATTGAGCCACGCGGCCGCGAGTGGGGAGTTCAGGATCGTCGCCAGCGC
>JANNOC010000159.1:0-4116 GCA_031398865.1 Gemmatimonadota bacterium
GCTCGTGGGCGCGGCGATCTCGACGTTCGGGTACGTCAGCGGCATGACGCTCGCCGTGCCGCGCGCGCTGTTCGCGTTCGGACGCGACGGAATTCTGCCCGGCGTGATGGCGACCGTGCATCCAAGCTTCCGCACGCCGTACGTGGCGATTGCGGTGCAGAGCGCGATCGTGTGCGTCCTGGCCATTACGAGCGGGTTCGAACGGCTGGCGATTCTCGCCAATCTCGCTACGCTGATTCTCTACGGCACGTGTTGCGTTGCCGCGTTCGAGCTGCGCCGGCGAAACGTGCAGGCGGGCGGAGTGCCGTTCCAGGTGCCACTGGCCGGCGTCGTTCCATTTCTCGCGTGCGCGGTTATCGTCTGGCTCCTCACCAGCATCACGCGGCAGGAATGGACGGTCGTGCTCGGCGTCCTGGGCGCGGCGGCTCTGCTCTTCGTCGCGACGCGGGGGTATCGCGCGCGTATCGTACCCGGCGCCGCGGACGAGGCGGCGTAAACCCGGTGGTGCGCCTCGACCCCGACCCTGGGCGATAGCCTGTAGAAGGGACCCCTACCGCTTAGATTTCCCAAGAGCGCGTCCGGCCATCAGCCGGGACGCAACGCCAACAGCTACCGGTGGGGGAACAGTATGGAGAAGGCGACGTTCGGTGCGGGCTGCTTCTGGGGCGTGGAGGAGCTGTTCCGTACGACAGACGGAGTGTCGGAGACCGCGGTGGGCTACCTGGGCGGCACGCTCGCGAATCCCACCTATCGCGACGTGTGCACGGGGCGCACCGGCCACGCCGAAGTGGTGCAGGTCACCTTCGACCCAGCGCGCGTCACGTATGACCGATTGCTGGATCTCTTCTGGGCGAATCACAACCCGACCACGCCCAACCGTCAGGGTCCAGATGTCGGCTCGCAGTATCGTTCGGCGATTTTCTATCATTCGCCTGAACAGCAGACGATTGCCCTCGCGTCGAAGGAGCGGGCGTCCGCGAACGGAAAATTCCGCGCGCCGATCGTGACGGAGATTGCGCCGGCCACGGCGTTCTACCGCGCCGAGGATTACCACCAGAAGTATTTGCAGAAGCGCGAGGCGGCGAGCTGCCATGTGTAGGTTGCCTCAGGGGCCCGGGGTTGCGGCTGTCGATTAGACCCCGGCGACAGCTCACGGGGGCACCGGTTGCTTGCCCTCCAGCCCGCTCCAGCACAGCATTCGGTGGAAGGGCGCGGTGAAGTCCATCGTGGAGAGCGCCATGTCGAGAATGCCGCAGCAGGCTCCGTCGGCCAGCGAACTGCGTCAGCAGATCGATGCGCAGGTGCGTTCGCAGGTGGACGCCGCGCGCGCGCAGGCGCAGGCTGCGGGGGCGGAGGCGCGCGCGAACGTAGAAACGCAGCGTGCGCGAATGGAAGAGCTGCGCGCCGAGTTGGAGGGAGCGCGCGCCTCCGGGCAGGGGGGAGGTCAGGTGATCGTCGTGCCGCCGCGCTCGGAGATGCCGGTGTCCGACATCCCGCGAGAAGCCGTGGAAATCTCGATCGCGTTCTTCATCATGGTCGCGGTGATCGTCATCGGCTATCCGATCGTGCGGGCGTTCACGCGCCGCATGGAGAATCGTCCCGCGTCGCCAGCGCTGGGGGCGGACGCGACCGCGCAGCTTCAGCGCATCGAGCACGCGGTGGACGCGATGGCGATCGAGGTGGAACGCATCTCGGAGGCGCAGCGCTTCACGGCAAAGCTCGAGTCCGAGCGCATCGGGGACGGGTCCAGCAGGCGCGGCAGTTGACGGCGGAGTCATTCGCATGGCGTATCGCAATTTTGTAGACGCAGGCGGTCGCGAGTGGGAAGTGTGGGATGTTTTCCCACGCGGGATCATGCTTGCCGCCCCGGAGCGCCGGCTCGTGGGAGACCGCCGCGCGATACCACCCCCGAAGGAACTGCTCGAGCGACGCACAGCGTTGCGTCGCGTCGCGGTGTCGCCGGGACTCGAGAAGGGCTGGCTGGCGTTCCGCTGCGGCGAGGAGCGCCGGCGGCTCTGCCCCATTCCGGAACGCTGGGAAGCGCTGACCGATGCACAGCTGGGGGAGTATTGTGCCGAGGCGCGCTGTGTTCCCTCGGTTGCGGGCTTGCTCACGGCCGAGCATCACGAGAACCTCGCCGTCCGCAAGCCAAAGATTCCGTGACGCTACGCACGACCGCTCGCGACGAGTCGCCGGGCGCGCCAACCGGTGCGATTGCGATCGCCGGCCAGCTCCGTGCCGCCATTGCGCAGGCGACGCCGCGGCTCGCGGCCATCAGTGAACGTCAGAGCGCACAGCGTCCCGCGCCCGGCAAATGGTCGCCTCGCGAGATCATCGGGCACCTGATCGACTCGGCCGCGAACAACCACGCCCGCTTCGTTGTGGCCCAGTCACGGGACGATCTTGTCTTCACACCGTACGACCAGGAGGCCTGGGTACGCCTGCAGCACTACCAGGATGTCGCGTGGAGCGAGCTCGTGGAGCTGTGGCGCGTCTACAATCGGCACGTGGCGCACGTGATCGCGGTCACGCCGCATGAGCTCCTGACGCAGCCGCGGTCGCGGCACAACCTCGATCGGATCGCGTGGAAGACGGTCCTCGCGAATGAGCCCGCGACGCTCGGGGGGCTGATGCAGGATTATGTGGAGCATATGCTGCATCACTTGAGGCAAGTTGGGGTGGCGTGACACGGGCAACTGCGAGTTGTCAGTCGTCAGTAATCAGTCTTCAGTTATCAGTGTGCTGCACGCTGGTATTGAGGTAGACACACTGGATCATCGACAAACAGACTGACAACTGACAAACAGACTGACAACTGACAACTGATGACCGACACCTGACACCTCGTCGTTCCCTGACGGAGGAGGACGTGCGTGCCCGAGCAGTCTGAGAGCGCCACTCCGGTCTCGCCGGACGAGCTGCCGCCGCGAACCTCGCCACTGGCGCTGGGCTACCGGCAGCTGGACCCCACACGCATCGTCGACACGCTCGAGATCCTGCGTCGGCGCATCGGCGAGCGCTTCCCGCAGTCCGGACTCGGCCGCGTCAGCGACGATCTGCTGTCACTCGCTCGCGAGTCCAGCGCGCACGTCGCCTATCTCGGCAATCCCAATTGGCCGGTGCGCATCGGCGTCGCGTTCGTCATAGTGCTCATGCTGGCGGTCGTGGCGTTTGCCGTGACCGGACTACGCTTGCCGGCGCGCGTGGACGACATCGGTGAGTTCCTGCAGGCGGTGGATTCCGCCGTGAACGACGTCGTATTTCTTGGAATCGCGATCTTCTTCCTGGTGACCATCGAAACGCGCATCAAGCGGCGTCGCGCACTCCAGGTGATTCATCAATTGCGCAGCATTGCGCACGTGGTGGACATGCATCAGCTCACCAAGGACCCGGAGCGGTTGATGAGCGGCGAGCCGGACACGCAGTCGTCGCCGGTGCGCTCGATGTCGCGGCCGGAACTGGGGCGGTACCTCGACTACTGCAGCGAGCTGCTGTCGCTCACCTCCAAGATCGCCGCGTTGCTGGTGCAGCGCTTTGCGGATCCTATCGTGCTTGGCGCGGTGAATGAAGTGGAGACTCTCACCGCCGGGCTGTCGCGCAAGATCTGGCAGAAGATCACGCTGCTGGATCGCGCGGTCCGGTGACGAATTCCGCCGTGACCCCCGCGCCCACGGCGGTGCGGATCCAGCCGGCGCAGGAACGCGACGTTCCGGTCATTCTCGAGCTCATCCGCGCGCTCGCGCAGTACGAGCGGCTTCCGCATGATGTTGTCGCGACCGAGGCGCGGCTGCGGACGACGCTATTCGGTCCGCGGCCCGACGCGGAGGTGGTGATCGCCCGCGTCGGCGAGGCGGTGGCGGGCTTCGCCCTGTTCTTCCACAGCTACTCCACCTTTCTCGCGCAGCGCGGGCTCTACCTGGAGGATCTGTTCGTGCGTCCGGAGTGGCGCGGACGGGGTGTTGGCCGCATGCTGCTCGCGCGTCTCGCACGGCTCGCCGTGGACCGCGAGTGCGGCCGCTTCGAGTGGTCGGTGCTCAACTGGAACGAGTCGGCGATACGCCTGTACGAGCGCCTGGGCGCGCGCGCGATGCGCGAGTGGACCGTCTATCGGGTGAC
>JANNOC010000199.1:0-6675 GCA_031398865.1 Gemmatimonadota bacterium
GCCAGAGCGGCGTCGATCAGGGCTCCAGCGTCACCGTCACTCCGGTGCGGCAGGTAAAGGACCTCGCCTATTGCGCACAGGAAGAGCTGCGGTGCACGCGCGTCGCGGCTTCGGTAACCACAGCCTAGAAGATCGCCTGGAGCTGCGCGATGAGCTCATCGCTCTGCTCCACCGGCCTCTGCGACTTGGCGATCCAGTCGAGCTGCAGACGCAGGCGCTCCTGCGGCGCGAGCAGCGTGATGCCGTACGTGACCCAGGTGAGCCGGGATTCCCGTACGGTTGTGGCGGTGCTGGTCTTCTCGCGCAGGCGCTCATACTTGACCACGGGCTGAAGCCATGGCCGCACCTTGTACGCGGCGAGCACGTATCCGGCACTCGCGTCCGTTGTTGTCGCCGACGCGCCCACCCGACCCGTGCGCTTGATCGATTCACCTTCCAGTATCACTCGGGGCGCGACCCATCGCGCATCGTACCCCCAGCGGTGGTCCGCACCCTGGCTCAACCATTTGGCGCTCAGGCCGATTGACGGGATAGGAAGCGCCGTGATCCTCCCGACATACATCTCCTTCCCATCGGACGTCGTGCGGTTCGGGCCTTCGCCACTGACCACGGCACCAGTGAGCTTGGCGAATCGCGCGATCGAAAACTGTCCCAGGGCGCCCAGATCGCGGCGCGGCGAGAGACGGTCTACTGCCTGAGACCGATTCGCTGTTGTCACCTGAGTGAACGGCGTGAGATACTCCAGCGAGAAGGGCGCCCGGAACTGTCCCACGACCAGTGCCGGACGCAGCGACGTCGTGAGTGCTCCGCTGTCCGGAGGGATGAACTGCACGTAGGCGTCGGTCAGCGCAAAGGCTGGCACGGTATCACCACTCGTCCGGCCGACGGCGGAAAAGTCTCCCTGCATCCTGAGTGCGGCGAACGGGACTGGCCGCGCCTGCACCGTGATGCGCGCGCGGTTGACGATGATTGTCGCCGTGTCATCGCGCAGCGTCGTTCGCACGGACACGTACCCGGAAAATGCCGCCTCTCGTGGGATGCTGCGCAGGGCGAGCACGGGGGACGGCGCGACCGGGTATTGCGCGGCGAGGGGAGCCGCTCCGAACATTGTCGGGATCAGGAGCCACGACGAGCTGCGTCGGTGGCCGCGGCCGGTAAACGTGCTCATGAGGGTGTCGGGGTCAGGGACGTGGTTACAGGAGAGTGAGCGCGCTACTATTGTCGTCTTGCAAACAGAGCCGCAAGTGCCGGAATGCCCGCGGATCCGCCCGAACCTGCATCCGTTGAGAACATCGCCATGATCGCGCAGCGCGCCAACTACACTCGTGTGTTTTTCACTGCCGCCTCGTTTGCGCTGTCGGTCGCATGCGGGAAGACGGACTCGAAGAGCGACCCGTCGGCGGCCATGGCACGGGACACGTCACAGCCTTCAACCGTGGCGGGCGGCGGTGCCGGATCCATCATCCTTGCAACCACGACCAGCACCGAGGATAGTGGCCTGCTGGACTCGCTGCTTCCCCGCTTCAGGGCCGAGTCCGGCATTGATGTGAAGGTCATCGCCGTCGGCACGGGAGCAGCCCTCGATATGGCGCGGCGCGGGAACGCCGACGCCGTACTCGTTCACGCTCCGGCAAGCGAGCGCGAGTATGTCCGGAGCGGCGACCTGACAGAGGGGCGACTCATCATGCATAACGATTTTCTCCTCGTCGGCCCGGTTAGCGACCCGGCGAAGGTCAAGGGCCGCTCGAACCTGGACGAGGCGATGAAGGCGATCGCGAAAGCCGGCCCGTTCGTCTCGCGCGGTGACGGGTCAGGAACCGAGAAGATGGAGCTGGCGCTGTGGAAAGCCGCGGGCATTGACCCGGTCAGCGTGGCGAAACGCGAGGCCACTGGACAGGGAATGGGTGCCACCCTCAACATCGCCGACCAGCACCGTGCCTACACCCTTACCGACCGTGCGACCTACCTCGCGCTGAAACCCCGGCTCTCGCTTGTGCCGGTCTTCGAGGGACACCCCAAACTGCTGAACGTGTACCACGCGTACGTGGTGAATCCGGCGAAACATCCCGCGGTCAAGGAGAAACTCGCGCAGAGTTTCGTGGCCTTCCTCGCATCACCCGAGACGCAGCGCGCGATCGGCGAGTTCGGCCGGTCGCGATTCGGGCAGCCGCTGTTCATCCCTGACGCAGGCCAGGACTCGTCCAAGCTGGGCCTGTAGTAGTGCTGCCGCTGATCATCGCATGAACGACTTCAGCAGTGGTTTTCGCGAGGCGGCGCGTCTCCTTGCCGGTGGTGACGCGGAGCTGTACGGAATCATCGGACGTACGCTGCTCATCTCCAGTGTGGCAACGCTGTGTTCCATCGTCATCGGCGTACCGCTTGGCTACGCCGTCGCAAGGGGTCGCTTTCCCGGGCGAACGTTCCTCCTCGGCGCCGTGAATACCGGGATGGGGATGCCACCTGTTGTGGTCGGCCTCGTCGTCTGGTTGCTTCTCGCTCGCAGTGGCCCACTCGGTCAATTCGAGCTGATCTATACCAAGCACGCGATGGTTCTCGCGCAGTTCATCATTTCGCTTCCGCTCGTCGTCGGCTTCACGGCCGCCTCGATTCAGGCGCTGCCCGCGCAGCTCCCTGACCTGCTCGCCATGCTGGGAGCGGGCCGGCTTCGCGTGCTCTGGCTCATCAGTCGTGAGGCGCACCTCGGCTTGCTCGCGGCGGTGATGGCGGGCTTCGGCGCGATCGTCTCGGAAGTCGGAGCGTCCATGACCGTGGGGGGCAACCTGCAGGGCAGTACACGAGTTCTCACAACCGCCATTGTGACGACCACGAGCCGCGGCGAGGTGCCGCTTGCACTGGCGCTCGGATTCATCCTCCTCGCTCTATCGTTCGCGGTGAACATTCTGCTCACCACTCTGCAGCAGCGGCGCGACGGCTGATGCAGGTCGCTTTGGAGGAGCTGAGTTTCGCGCGCGAGGGCCGGAGGGTTCTGGATATACCGGCCCTCACCTTCGCGACCGGCACAACCACGGCGATCTTCGGACCGAACGGCTCCGGGAAAACGACGCTCCTGCGCCTGATTGCCGCGCTCGACCGGCCGGATCACGGTCGTGTGCGGTTCGCAAATGGCAACGGAGCGCCGCCGCTGGTCTCGCGACAGAATATCGCCTACGCGTTCCAGGAAGCGGTCTTTCTCCGAGGGAGCGTTCGTGCCAATCTCGAACTCGGCCTCCAGCTGCGCGGCGTTGTGCTCGGAGAGCGCGATGTCCGCATCGCCGAGGCCGCGCGCGAGTGCGGAATCACGCATCTGTTGGACAGGTCGGCTCGGCGCCTTTCGGGCGGTGAGGCACAGCGCGCAAACCTCGCGCGCGCTCTCGCGCTGCGCGCCCCTGTGACGCTCCTCGACGAGCCGCTCGCGGGACTCGACCGCGTCGCGCGCGCGCAACTCCTGGACGACCTTCCCCGGTTGCTCGCGACCTTCGCGACGACGACGATTCTCGTCACGCACGATCGCGAGGAGGCGTTTCGAATCGCGGACCGGCTCGTGGTCCTCGTCGCTGGCGTGGTGCGGGCGTCCGGCCTCAAGCGCGACGTCTATCGTCAACCGCCTGACCGCGAGACCGCGGAGCTTCTGGGTTACACAGTCGCGCCCGTGAACGGGAGACTCGTGGCGATTCCGGCCGGCGCCCTGCGCGCAGGAACGGGAGCCGGAGCATTCGAGGTGATCGTGGAGCGCGTGGTTGACATGGGAAACCACCAGCACGTGCTGGCAACCGTGGGCGGTGATCGCGTTGACGTTCGCCTGCCGGCTGGCGCCGCCGCCCCTCCGGCAGGTTCCCTCCTGAGCGTCGTAGTCCACTCTGAAGTCATCCTGCCGTAGACTTTTCGGTAGCGGCTGCACAGCATGACTGCTATCGTGTAGCTCTCGTAGCAGCCCATGAGCAATCTGCTCTCGCGACGCTGGGTCGCAGGACTCCGCGAGCAGCCAGTTCCAGGTGCACAGTGCCGGCCAAGGCCCCCACAGCGATCACGTCCTATCAGCCACTCGACGAGCGCACCTGTCACGTTGTGCTCGGCGATCGTGTGGCGTCGAGTGGGGATGGAACGTTCAGCTCTCGCGAGGCAGCGGCTGGCCACCCCGTCGCGAATGCGCTCTTCTGCGTGCGAGGAATCGTTTCCGTCATCATCCACGCTGGAGGCATCACGCTTGGGAAGGACGGGCCGGCATCATGGGATGACCTCGAGAAGCCGATCCGCTACGCCGTCGCCACGGTGGTGGCCCGCAGGGAACGCGATGCGCAGGCCGGCGCGACGGGAGCGGCCCTCAATGACACCCAGATGTACGATCTCATTCAGCACATCTTCCAGGAGCAGATCAACCCCTCCATCGCCGCGCATGGGGGAGTGATCGAGTTGCTGGACGTACAGGATGCGGTTGCGACCGTGCGAATGCAGGGGGGGTGCCAGGGATGCGGCATGGCCTCCGTGACGCTGAGGCAGGGCGTTGAGACCACCCTTCGGCAGCTTGTCCCCGGGCTTGTCGGTCTCACCGACATCACGAACCATGCGGCCGGGAAGAACCCGTACTTCGCGGCCGCGAAGAAGTGATTACGCGAATTCCGATGCGCAGCGCCGGGATTGCCGAGGAACCTCGCCTGTTGCTGGTGTTGCCGAGCGCAACGTACCGCGCCTCGGCGTTTGTGGACGCGGCGCGGCGACTCGAAATCCCGCTCACCGTTGCGTCCGACTGCGCGAGCGCGCTCCAGGCGCACCAGCCGAACGGTCTCCTCACGCTGGACTTCGGTGATCTCGCCCGAGCCGCGCAGCAGGCGCGCGCCTTCGCGAGCGAGTTTCCGGTAGCGGCGGTGTTCGGTGTTGACGATGATGCGGCGGTCGTCGCCGCGAACATAGCGGCCGAGCTCCACCTGCCGGGCGTGCCTGTGAGCGCCGCGCGCGCGGCGCGCGACAAGCACCAGCAGCGGCTGCTGCTGGCGGCCGCCGGGGTGCGCGTCCCGGACTTCGCCGCGCACGACATCGGCGAGGCGGCGGATCTGGTCGCGCGAGGCGCGCCCTATCCCTGCGTCATCAAACCGGTCTCGCTCTCCGCCAGCCGCGGCGTCATGCGCGCGAATTCCCCTGACGAGTTCCTGCGCATGCACGCCAGGCTCGCGCGCATTCTGGCGTCACCCGATGCGCAGTCGCTCGGGAATGTCGCGGGCCCGACAATCGAGCGACGATATCTCGTGGAGCGCTTTATTCCTGGCCGGGAGGTGGCGCTCGAGGGACTGATGCTGGACGGAACCCTGAACGTTCTGGCGCTTTTCGACAAGCCCGATCCGCTGGATGGTCCGTTCTTCGAGGAAACGATCTACGTTACTCCTTCGCGCCAGCCTCCGGATATCCAACGTGGGATCGCCGAGCACGTGGAGATGGCCGCGCGGGCACTGGGGATACATCGCGGTCCGGTGCATGTCGAGTTGCGCGTGAACGACGGGGGGTTATGGATCATCGAGTTGGCGGCGCGTCCCATCGGCGGCAGATGCAGCGCCGCGCTGCGGTTCGGCGCGGACGGCGCGACGTCGCTCGAGGAGCTGCTGCTGGGTCACGCGTTAGGCAGGGTGCCGCCCGTGCCGTCGCGCGAGTCGTGCGCATCGGGGGCGATGATGATCCCGACACCAGCTGCCGGCGTGCTTCGCGAGGTGCGCGGCGTGGACGACGCGCGCCGCGTGCCGTGCGTGACGGATGTCATGATCACCGCGCACGCAGGCCAGCGGCTCGTTCCTCTCCCGGAAGGGTCGCGCTACCTCGGTTTCATCTTCGCCCGTGGCGACACGCCCGCGGTGGTAGAGCATGCGATTCGCGAGGCGCATGCGGCGTTGGTGGTGATACTGGACGCGGACGCATGACGCCGCAAAGAGGAGGACCATAACAATGGGAGATCCGAAACGGCTCCGGCCTGACGAGGTCGAGACTTTCGTTACGCGCGAGCTGCGTAAGGCGGGTCTGGAGCTGACGACGCTCAAGGTCCGTTCCCGCCAGCGACTATCGAAGGAGAACGACGACTACTCGATGGAGTTGTCCGGCGTCATGCGCGTGGGCGGCGCCGACCTCGGCGTGCTCGTCGAGTGCCGCAACGAGGTCAACCCCGTGGGCAAGGACGCGGTGCAGGCCCTGAGCGGCAAGGTGACCGAGGCGCGGGTGCAGCACGCAATCATGTTCTCGACGTCGGGATATCACCTGGAGGCGGCGCGTGACGCACAACCTCTCGGCATTCCGCTGCTCACCGTCGCGGACGGGAAGTCCGCCTTCGCGCGAAGCGCCTGGGGCATGGCGGGCCAACCTCCGGCGTGGGTGCCCGAGTACATGTCGGAAGTGGTGGATGTCGATAAGATGGGGCAGCTGCGCCATCAACTGGTGATGTCGGGCAACCCCGCACTCATCTTGAATCGCCTGGAGAAGGAGCAGACGCCGTGAAGGAAGATGCCATGGACGTCCTGCAGCAGTGGGCGGACGACTACAACGCGCACGCTCGCCCCGCAGTTCCGATGCGCTCCGCTGGTGAGGCGGGCGGAGCGCAACTGCGCCTGAGATACCGGCGCGAGGACGGGCAGGAGTCGATACTGCACATGGTGGCCGTGACCCGTGACGGCCGTCCCGCGATACGCGTGAAGCGGTTCG
>JANNOC010000203.1:0-4951 GCA_031398865.1 Gemmatimonadota bacterium
GTAGTGACTGAAGCAATACTCGCAGGTGAACAGGTAGAAGAATTTGCGCGAGTACAGTCGCCGGCACGACCTGCTTTTCGCAGCGCACCAGTCGCGAAACTCGCGAAACATTTCCTCGTGCGTCACGGTCCACGTGATGCACGCGATCGGAATCGGGAGAAGAATCAGCAAGGCGAGCTGACGGTCCAACGTCATACGTTCACCGCGTCGTTCCACGTTGACGGGCGCGCGGCATCAACGACAGGGAGATGCGGGGTCTGGCTCACAGGGCGCCGCCAGAAATCATGAATCACTCCTGTCACGGCCGCCGGCCTCGCGCACCCGCAACGCGCGAACGGCTGGTTGGCTCCGCCGCGTCAGGCGCTGCCTCCCGTGCAAGAACACATCCAATCGGGGTGCATCGGAAAAGGCATTCGCTTTTTCCTCGGTCGGCCTCTCAGTTGCGGACGACGCGAGCATTCCGCTCCGGCCTGCGCACGCACGACCCCGCGCGCGGCTGCGGGAACTTTGGCGGCAGCGCGCGCTATATTCTAGGCATGACGAAGAGTCTCCCCAGCCCATCTCAAATGCGACTCCCACTGCTGCTTCTCGTGGTGCTCTCGCTCGGCGCCTGCGGCCGTTCCCCCGAGCGCACCAACTCAGCGTCGTCGTCGATGGACTCGTCGGGGGCTCGCGCGATGGCGGCCGTCACGTCCGACACGCTCGTCGTTTACAAGAGCCCGACGTGCCGTTGCTGCGCGAACTGGGTTGACCACATGCGGGAGGCGGGCTTCACCGTGCTCGCGCACGACGTCGCCGACGTCGACCTGATCAAGCGCCAGCGCGGCGTGCCGAGCTCCCTGTCATCCTGCCACACGGCGGTCGTCGGGAAGTACGTGATCGAAGGGCACGTGCCGGCGGAGGACGTCCGCCGTCTGCTTCGCGATCGACCGGCCGTGGCCGGTTTGGCGGTCCCAGGCATGCCCATGGGCTCGCCCGGAATGGAGGGTGTCACACGCGACCGGTACGACGTACTCTCGTTTGACAGCGCAGGGCGTTCCGCGACCTATTCGTCGCACTGACAGGGCGCGGGCGCGCATTCTCGCACCCGGACGCAGCGGCGGCAGGGTCGTCCGCGATGGCCTCAGGCGGGTGCCTGAGCGCTGAGGTAGTCGATGACGTCCGCCGCCGAATATCGCGCACGTCCGTGGGCGAAAACATCCAGCGATACGAGATCGTCGCCGCTCGTGAGCAGGGGAAGCTCGTCGCCTGCGTCGCGACACTGGGGCTGACCGATGTTTGCGGTGAGCCCGTTGCAGAGACAACGACGACCGACCGTATCGGCGATGTCGCCACCCTTCGCGACGTACTGATCAACGGGTTCGGCGGCGCAGCGATACCCGAGCTTGCCCACCGGGGTGCGATATGCCGCGCGGAGATATCCGAGATCGCAGTTGCGCACGCGCCGATCGTCCTGATGCTCCAGTCCGTCCACGTCCACGACCTTGAACGGATAGCCCGTGGGCGACGCACGCGGATCGGTGCGAACGCGCACGCGGCCGGCGGCGATGCCAGCGAGCACGCGAGACTTGAGCTCCGGTGCGAGTCCGGATTCATCGCAGTACGCGAAGAGCGTTCCTACCTGAACTCCTGCGGCGCCGGCGGCCAGCGCGGCGCGCAGTCCATCCGGCGAGCCTGCACCGCCCGCCAGCCAGAAGGGCAGGCCCAGCTCCCTGATCTTCTCGAGATCGACGACGTCGCGCTCGCCGTACAGCGGCTCTCCCTCACCCGAGAAACGCGGGTCGCCGCGGGGCGGCGCGTTGTGTCCACCCGCCGTCGGTCCCTCGACGATGAAGCCGTCCACTCTGCCGGATGCCTTGCGCGCCAGCGTCGTCGCCAACGAGCTGGCTGACACGATGGGCACGAAGCGTGGACGCCTCAGCGGCGTGCGCGCACCGCTGAGATGTTCTCCCGGGTTGAACACGAGTTCGTCGGGCTCCGCGCCCGCAGGGCCGTCCACGTCGAGCTTGAGCCGCACAGCACCATGCTCTGCGAATGCATCGAGCACGCCGGGAATCTCCCGGGGAATGCCGGCGCCCATCAGCACGTAGTCCACACTCGCGAGCATCGCCCCATAGAGAGACGGCAGATTGGGCATCTGCACCTTGGTCAGCAGGTTGATGCCGACGACGCCATCATGTCCGTCCTTCGCGAGCCAGACCTCCACGAAGTTCGCGAGCATCGTCACCTGCTGACGCAGGACGGGCACCGACTTCCGGTACATGGGAAGCGTCTTGTACGGCGTGCGGCCGCGCTGGCCCGGTGCCAGGTAGTAGCGGCGCAGCAGATGCTCGCACACCGACGGAAGCGGAAACTCGCGCATCGCGCGCCGCATGTGACCCCCCTCGTCGCCGTCCTGGAGACGGCGAACCAGCACCGTATCGACCGCAGTTCCCGAGACGACGCCAAGCTGCCCGAGGCGTGACACCGCGCGCGCGAGCGTCCAGCCCGAGACGCCGATGCCCATGCCTCCCTGAACGATGCGTGGATGGCCGGCGGCTCCTGTCATGCGCGGCATCGTCAGTCCTCGACCTCGTTCGGCCTGAAGTAGCTGCCGCTCGAGTCAGTGTACATTGCGACGTCGATCGTCCGGCCTGCGTCCACCTCGTCCGCGGCGGCCGACGCACCATTGCGCGCGGTCCCGGTGTCCGCCCCGCATGCGGCCGTGACAAGAGTGGCGTAGACGGCGAGTGCCACGATACCGTGGCGACGAGTATGATTCTTCATTGGAGACAGGCCTTGAACGCGTGAGAGACACCGCACCGCGTTCCGCGCGGTGAGCGGAGCATTGCTAGAAGTCCGCGCCGACGAGCGACGCGATCTCGTGCGCTGAGGAGGCGCCGACCGAAGTGGGGCGCCAGCACGACGACCGCGCGCACCGCATACTCCGCGGTTCGGGACATCATGTCAGGCATTCGCGAGGTGACGCATGGCGCATGGAGATATGATCATTCTCCTCGCCAAGCATCGCGGGCGGGCAATGTACTCTATCTGTGAAGGGTGTTTGCCGCGATTCCGTCAGTAGTTTGCCGGACAGGCGAACCGCAGTGAGACCCGACTACCCGCGGCTCGCTTGGATCGCGGTCGTGATCATCCCCCGGCGTCGGAGGGCGGGCCGACGCTCAGGCCACTCGCCGGGGCGCAGTCGCCCCGCACGCGTTCCGTTACAGCGCCGCCTCCACCCGCGCCACCGCACCCGCCGCATGCCGGCTGGCGCGCTCGACGATCGCTTTCGCCTCCAGCACCAGATGCTCGCCCGCGCGCCGGTCCTCCAGCGCGGCGACATTGATCCGCACGTTGTAGGCGGCACCCCGGCACGCCGCCTCGGCGAGCAATGCCGCCACTCCGGCGTCGGATACGGCATTCGCGTTGCCCTTGGACGCCACGCGTTCGGCGAGCTCGGCTACCTCCGCGCAGGCGCGTGCCGTCTCGAGCGGTACTTCCGACGCCGCGAGGAGCGCCGCCGTGATGGCGCGCCCGCGCTCCGCGGCTGCGGACTCCGGCTCCTTCGGCAGCTTGTAGGCGGCGCTCACACCTTCATAGGATGCCGCGTCGCGCGCGACCAGCGCCGAGAGCGTGTTGGACAGCCGCGCCGCCGCCAGCGCGATCTCCCGCATCTCGCCTTCCACGCCAGCGTACTTCTTCTTGCCGATGGTCAACCCTGCGACCATCTGTGCCAGCGCGGCGCCTAACGCGCCGACGTGCGCCACCACGCTCCCCCCGCCCGGTGTTGGCGCGGATGACGCCACGGCCGCCACGAATCCAGTGATGCTCTCGCCGCCTCCCATGACCTCGCGCACCTTGCGCTCCAGCACCATGGCGGAAGTGAAGCCGCGCAGCCGGATATGCCGCGCTGCCGTGTCGAACAGTGCGCGCTCGGGCACCAGCCCGACGATCTCGCTCCACGTGGGTTGCACGCCGAGCGCCGCGGCTTCGGTCTCCACGGCTTCGTAGGCGCGGTACAGCGGGGTCTGTTCCGTGTCCACCAAGTTCATGGACACCTGCGCCTGGCCATCTACTTCGAGGCCGAGGCCCTTCACGAAGGGCAGCCCTCCCGACGAGGCGCGAACGGCCTTGGCGACCTGCTTCGCGATCGGGAGATTCGACGCGGGCCCGAGATACACGTTGTACGCCACGAGGAATGGGCGCGCGCCGATGACGGTCGCGCCCGCGGTCGGGTGGATCCGTTTAGGGCCATAGTCCGGGTCGCGCGCTGGGTTCGCGCCGATCTCGTCCCGCGCACTCTCGAACTCGCCGCGGCGCACGTCGGCCAGATTCTCGCGTTCGGGCCGCGTTGCCGCGCGTTCGTACAGATACACGGGGATCTCCAACTCTCGCCCCACGCGTTCGCCAAGCTCGCGCGCGAGCGCGATGCAATTCTCCATGGTGCTCCCTTCCAGCGGAATGAAGGGGACGACATCGGCCGCGCCGAGGCGCGGGTGCGCGCCGGTGTGTGTCGTGAGGTCTATCCGGTTGCGCGCGGTACGAATGCCCTCGAACGCCGCCTGAACCGCCGCGTCTATTGTGGCGACGAAGGTGATCACGGTGCGGTTGTGCGACTCGTCCGATGACACGTCGAGAATCGTGGCACCCTTCACGCTCGCGATCGCGTCACGAATCGCGGCGATGACGTCGGGCCGGCGTCCTTCGGAGAAATTGGGAACGCACTCGACGAGTTTCATTGCGGGCAGCGGGAACGGGGAACCGGGAACCGGGAACGGCTATTCAGGGGTCGGGACGAATCAATCGCGCAACGTGCGCAACAGCCATGGGTGCAGCGCGGGACTCCCCGCGACGACGGGGCCGTCGGCCACCCGCGCATCGGTGCCTGCAAGGTCGGTAACCAGGCCACCCGCCTCCCGCACGAGCAGGATGCCCGCCGCGACGTCCCACGGTGCGAGACGCAGCTCCC
>JANNOC010000204.1:0-2486 GCA_031398865.1 Gemmatimonadota bacterium
CGGCGTCGGCAGCACGGTAACCTGGCAGTTCAGCGGCTCACTTCACAACGTCACCTTCGGAGCGCTCAAGCCCACGGGCGGGGACATCCCCAACACCAGTGCCGGCAACGCGGCATCGCGCACCTTCGCGACGGCCGGTAATTACGACTATGAGTGCACCCGGCACAACGGGATGACGGGTCAGGTCATCGTAACCGGTGGAGCAGTTCCTCCTCCGCCGCCACCGCCGCCGCCCGCCAATCCCGGCGCTGTGGTGCAGGCAACTCCCGCTGCATTCACTCCGGAACGCCTTGAGATCGCGCGGGGTGGAACCGTGACGTGGGAATTCTCCGGCGGGTCACTCGGTATCGTATTCGAGAATATAGCGCCGCCGGGCGGTAACATCCCCGAGAGCTCGCCAGGATCGCGGGTGTCCCGCACCTTTCCCACTGCTGGGGACTACAACTATTATAGTTCGAAGAATCCCCGGGTGCAGGGGCGTATCCGCGTACGCTGACGCCGAGCAGACCCTGAACACAGAGCAATCATGCATCTGATTAAAGCACTGCCTGTCGCTGCGCTGTTGCTACTGTCGCCACTCGGCGCCGGCGGGCAGTCTCTGCTCGATCGCCCACCGAACGTATCCGGCAACTGGGTGGGAGCGCCGGGCACTCTCTACTTTCATTTCGTGCACCGCTTCATCACGAGCGATGCGCCTGAGAGAAAGGTCTCCAATGTTCCGACCTTTCTTCTGGCCGCCGGATTGCCAAAACGGCTACTCGCGGGATTCAACTACTCGACCAACTCCACGCTCGCGCCGCGTTTCCCGAACGAGTGGGAGGCGTTCGCGCGATGGGCACCGGTGTCAGAGGATTACGATGCTCCGCTCGATCTGGGAGCGCAGGTGGGCTACAACAACGCCGCGAGCGGAGTCGACGCGGAGGTATCCCTGGCGAAGAAGTTCGGCCCCGGGCGGATCATTCTCGCCGGGCGTGGACTCTCTGATCCGTTCGAGGCTGGCAAGATCCGCTTCGCTTTTGCCGGCGGGGCGACCCTCAGATTCGGCCAGTGGCTCGCGCTCGCCGGCGACCTCGCGTCACTCGCGAACAGGGATTCGACCGAAAGGATGGCATGGAGTGCGGGAGTCCACTTCGGGATTCCGCTCACTCCACACACGGTCTCGCTGCACGCGACGAATACGCCGCTCACTACGCTCCAGGGCGCCTCACGCGGATCGAGCAACATCAGATACGGGTTCGAGTTCACGATTCCGCTGACTCTCCGCCGGTATTTCGGGGGAGGCGCGGACGCTTCGCCCGATACCGCGTCGCCGCCTGTGGCCGCGGGAGCGCCACGGGAGGCTTCGCCCGATACCGCGTCGCCGGTCAGGGCCGAGGTGGCAACACCGGAGCCTTTACCCGATACAACGTCGCCACCCCTGGCCGCGGGTGCGCCACGAACGACACCGCGGAGCGTACCGTCGCCGTCGCCCGCACCTGCAGCCAAACCTGCAGCCAAACCCGCAGCCAAACCCGCAGCCGCCGCCACTGTGCGTGTGGGGATCAAGAACAACAACTATCTCCCGCCGAAGATTCAGATAACGGTCGGCACTACAGTGGAGTGGAAGAACAACGATCCGGTTGCCCACACCGTCTCCGCAGTCGACAAGAGCTTCGGCTCCGAACTGCTTCAATCCGGCAAGACATACAGGCACACGTTCACGAAGGCGGGGACATTCACCTTCTCCTGCGGGCCTCATCCCTTCATGAAAGGCGTAGTCGTGGTGAAGAAGCCATGAGGGCCACTCGTTTCGCGTGGGGCGCGTCGCTGGCGCTCACGGTCGCCGGTGTCGTGGGGTGCTTTTCGGAGCGCACGTCTGGACCGGGCGTAGACCTCGCGGGATGCAGCGCGCAGCTCCCGTCGGAGGCCTTTGGCACGACCATCGTGATCATCCGCGATTTCGCCTTCGCTCCGGCACAGGTGCGCGTGCGGTCGGGGACGAAGGTGACGTGGGTGAATTGCGAAGCTCCTGGAACGGACTCTCACACGAGCACCGCCGACGCGGGCTCGTGGACCTCGCCTCTGCTGGCATCGGGCACGACGTATACCCAGGAGTTCGCGACGACCGGAGCATTCGCCTATCATTGCGAGCCGCATCCCGGCATGATGGGAACGGTGACGGTCGAGTAGCGGCGCCCGTAACTCTATTTGCGCTTCGAGAATGGACCGTCTTCCACCAGTCGAGCGGCGAAGTCTTCCGACCCCTCGCTCACGCGGCGGTCACGCCCGTCCCGGCAAGAAGGTGAGCGATCACATCGGCGGCTGAATATCGGCTTCTGCCGGCGAGGAAGGTGTCCAGAGAGACGAGATCGTCGCCGCTCGTGACCAGAGGAAGCTCCGCTCCCTCATCGCGCTCCTGCGGCAGCCTGATGTTCGAGAGAAGCCCGTTGCACAGACAGCGGCGACCGAAAGTGTCCGCGACGTCACCGCCTTTCTTCACGTACGCA
>JANNOC010000499.1:0-6864 GCA_031398865.1 Gemmatimonadota bacterium
ACGATGGTGAAGCCGGTGGCCTCTTCAGAGATAGTGATCGCTCAGGGAGCTTCGACCGAAGTGCAGGTCAACGTCGCCGACGCAGAGACGTACGAGCGCTACAAGCAGCTCGCGCCGCCGGCCATTGCCGCGTACGGCGGCCGATACCTGGCGCGTGGCGGTGAAACGCAGACGCTGGAGGGAAGCTGGAAACCCTCGCGTTTTGTTGTGCTCGAGTTTCCGTCCGTGGAGCGTGCCCGCGCATGGTGGAGCTCTCCGGAGTATGCACGGGCGAAGGCGCTGCGGCAGCAATGTGCCGAGACCGAGATGCTGCTCGTGGACGGACTACATGCCTGACGAGCGTGACCGAAGTTGGCCAAGTCCTCCGGCTCCAACCGGCGAGCTGGCCGAGCGCGCTCACGCCACACGCATACGCGCGCTCGCGCGGCTGATGGATTCCGCTGTGCGCGTCCCTGGAACCAACGTACGCCTTGGGCTCGACGCAGTGCTCGGTCTCCTGCCCGGTGCCGGTGATCTCGCGGCGGCGGCCGCGTCCGTCTATATCGTGAGCACGGCCGCGCGTCTGGGCGTTCCCCGCTCGGTGCTGGTTCGGATGTTCGTCAACGTCGGCGCTGATGTCGCCATCGGCAGCATCCCGATACTCGGGGACCTCTTCGATGTGGCGTGGCGAGCGAACACGCGCAATGCGGCGCTGCTCGATGCGCATCTCGAGTCACCCACAGCACCTCGTGCCTCGAGCGGCGTGGTTCGAGGGCTCGTGCTCCTCGGTGTCCTCGTCCTCGCCGTGGGGAGCGTGCTGCTCTCACTGCTCGTCTTCCGCGGCATTCTGGCGCTGTTTGCCTGACCGTCATCGGGGCTGTTCCCCGCCGATGCCGCCAGACACAGGATGAGGAAGTGCGGGTCGCCACGCCGTTCGATCAGGATGCCGGCGAAGCTCGGGCCGCACGAACGCCACGGCGACCACAGCCAGGAGGCCGAACGTAATCGGCGTCTGCACCCTGACGCCGATCATCGCCGGGACCGCTGCCGCAGCCAGCTCGACAGCCAGGCTGCGATACCGAGGGCGACGACAAAGAAGGCGAATGGGTCGGCGCTGATGGAACTGGCCACGCCGGTCGGCGCGCCGAGCGAGACTGGCGCAGCCAGCGCGGCCGAGCACCCGCCGAGCGTCAGCGGCAGCAGGAAGGCGGCGAGTGGCAGGCGAGACAAACGCGTCATGATCTTCTCCCCCGATTGGTAGGACGGCCGACTGACTCCGGCCTCGATCCGCGACCAATCTGGGGGACGTGCTCAGGAGGAAGCGTACGTCCGATGACGTAGACACCCCCCGGGAGTGACGGAGGGGCGCTAGTATTTCATCCCGCCGGCGGCGGCAAACTCCCGGAAGAGCTTTTCCTGCTCATCGGTCAGCGTCTCGGGCGCGACGATGGCCACCTCGACGATCAGGTCACCCATGTGCGTCGCCTTGTGGATTCCCTGCCCTCGGACACGGAAGCGTTTGCCGGACGGCGTGCCGGGGGGAACACGCAGCGTCACCTTCTTCCCGCCTAACGTCTTCACACTGATTTTGGACCCCAGCGTCGCCTGAGCGATGTTGATGGGTACGGTCGCGATGATGTCCAGACCATCGCGCTTGAAGAAGCGGTCGGGTGTAACATGGAAGGAGATCACAAGGTCACCCGGTGGCCCGCCACCCGCCCCCTTCCCGCCCTGTCCCTTGAGCCTGATGCGACTGCCGCTGTCGGCACCTTCGGGGACGTTGATGAGCACCTTCTTGCGGCTGCGTACTTCCCCGGCGCCGTTGCAGGTGGGGCACCGTTGCGTGGGGACCTGACCGCGGCCGAGGCACATCGGGCACGGGCGATTCACCGCGAACCCACCCTGACCGAATGACACGGAGCCGCGTCCGTTGCACTCGGGACAGACCTTGATTGTCGCTCCAGGCGCGGCGCCATTGCCGTGACAGGTCCCGCACTCTTCGTTCACCTCGAGCTCGATCGGAACCTTCCCTCCCAGGGCGGCTGTGCGGAACGGAATCTCGAGCGAGGTCTCAACCGTCTGCCCCTGCTGCGGGCCCGTGCGCTGCGGTCCCGTGCGTCCTCCTCCGAACATGGAGCCGAACAGGTCGCCCAGCCCGCCAATCCCGCCGATGTCGAACTCCTCGAAGCGAAAGTTGCCGCCCGCGGCACTACCCGCCGACCCGCCGGCTGGCGCACTCCCCGGCCGGCGCGTCGCGTTGCCGAATCCGGCGAACGCGCCCAGACGACGCATGTCGTCGTACTGTTTTCGCTTGGCAGCGTCGCCCAGGACGGTGTACGCCTCCGAGATGGCCTTGAACCGTTCCGCCGCCTTGGGGTCGCTCCCGTTCGCGTCCGGATGGTACTGTTTTGCCATGCGCCGGTACTGCTTCTTGATCTCGTCCTGGGTGGCGGAGGCCGGCACGCCAAGCACGGCGTAGTAGTCCTTGGTACTCGCCATGGTCGTTAGGCGCGGATCAGCCGTTCCACTGCTTCACCACGACGCGCGCGGGACGCAACAGCTGACCACCGAACATGTAGCCACGCTGAAACACGCGCGACACCAGATGGTCATCCTCGGGCGCCAGCGCGGGCTCCGTCGTCACCGCCTCGTGCAGGGCGGGATCGAATGGCTGATCCAGTGGATTCACGACGTCGAGACCGGCGGCGGCAAACTCCTTGAGCATCTTTCGCTCGACGAGCTCCACGCCCTGAACAAGCGCGGTCGCGTCGGTGGTCGCCGGATCCACATGCGCGAAGCGCGCGAGATCGTCCAGCGCGTCCAGCAGCGCCTTCGCCAGCTCCGCCTGCGCGCGCGTGCCTGCCTCGCTGCGCTCCTTGGTGGTCCGGCGGCGGTAGTTGTCGTACTCCGCCGCGAGCCGCAAATACTTGTCGCGCTGCTGTTCGAGCTCACCGCGCACATCCGCGGCAGACGAGTCGCTGCCGTCCGACGGCTCACCGGCGCCGAGCCCCACCTCGGCATCCCCCGGGTCAACCGCCGCGGTGCCGTTCCCCTCCGCCGCGGCGCCGTCCGCCTGGCTCACCTCGTCTACACCGTCCGCGTCGGGCGTCGGATTGCTGGGTGCGCGTCCGGCTCTATGCTTCATGACCGTTCCGTATGTTGCGCCGCGGCGCCCGCGGCCGAGTGATGGTCGCCGGCGGTGATGCGCGGCGCGATACCCCGCAATCTTTGTGACGGAGAGAGTGGAAGCAAGCGGCGGGCGAGTGCGGTGCCCTATAGGGCACGTCGCACCATGTCCAGCGCTGACTGCGCCGCACGCTGCCGGATTTCGGTACGGTCGCCCGACACGCCGATGCGGCGCGCGCGCACGGTGCCTGAGATGTCCACGGCAAGCCATACGGTTCCCACCGGCTTGTCAGGAGTTGCCCCCGACGGGCCCGCGATTCCCGTGATGCCGATGCCGATGTCGGCCCCGAAGCGCGTACGAGCACCCGACGCCATCTGCATCACGACCGGCTCGCTCACCGCACCGAACTCGGTGAGACTGCGTGCATCCACACCCAGATGCTGACGTTTGGCGTCGTCGTCGTAGGCGATCGTCCCGCCAACGAAAACAGAACTCGCTCCGGGCACCGCCGTCAGTCGCGCGCCGAGCAGTCCGCCGGTGCAGCTCTCCGCCACCGCGATGTGCAGACCGCGTTCGCGACAGCGGTCGAGTACGAGGGCGGCGAGATCGGTATCGTCCTCACCATACACGTACGGCGCGAGACGCTCGTGCAGCGCATCGGCCGCGGCGCTGAGCCGCCGATCCGCCGTCACCGCGTCGCTCGCGCGCGTGGTGACGCGCAAATCGACGCCGTCCACCCCGGGCAGATAGGCGAGCGGCATTCCCTCCACCTCGCGCGCCCGGTCGCCAAGTCGGTCAGCGACAGCGGACTCCGCGATGCCCGCGGTCCGCACCGTTCGGGAGCGGACGACGCTGCTCGTGCCCTGAGGTGCGCGGTCGCGCAGCGCAGGGAGTAACGCATCCGCAAGCATGCCGCGCATCTCGCGCGGAACGCCCGGCAGCATCGCGACCCATCGGCCGCGATCATCCTCGAGCCAGATGCCTGGCGCTGATCCATGCCGATTGGTGAGGACCCGTGCCCCCCGCGGCACCATCGCCTGCTCGCGGTTCGACTCGGGTATGTCGCCACTGTAGCCGCGACGAATCCAGAGGTCTTGAATCGCCGCCCAGATGCTCTCGTCGAAGTGCAGCGTTCGCCCGAAGAGCGCGGCGACGGCCGCCTTGGATCGGTCATCGGCAGTGGGACCCAGGCCGCCGGTCGTGATCACGGCCCCGGTGCGTTCGAGCGCGTCACCCACCGTCAGGGCAATCGCCTCCGCATCATCGCCGACCGTGGCCCGGCGCACCACCTCGATCCCCGCGGCGGCAAGCTCCCGGGACAGGTGGGCCGCGTTGGTATCCACGGTGAAGCCGAGCAGCAGCTCGTCGCCGATGGTGACGACTTCGACCTTCACGACCGGGTTGCCTAACGCTCCGGCGTCACGCCCCCTCGGCGCGGCGCGCCGAAGAAGACGCGGCCGTAGCGGTGCAGATAGAGCCAGAGTGAATACAAGGTCAGAAAGAAGGCGACCGCCATGCTGGCCACTCCCACCAAGCCATTGAACCAGGCGAATGCCTGCCATGCGCTACCGTCCCACCCGTACAGGGTCGCGGCCGTCTGTGCCCCGAACCAGAAGAAGGCGCATCCCACCCAGGTCCACTGAAATCCCGTCTTCCACTTCGCCGGTCCGATCGCGCCGATGACGACACCGCGTCCCGCGGCGATCTGACGCAGCACGGTCATCAGCAGTTCGCGCCCGAGGACAACGACCACGATCCACCAGGGGAGCGGGACGGCACCGAACGGTGTCACGAAGGGAAAGCGGAACGCATCCTCGACGCCGACCGCGAGGCCCGCCAATCCATCCCGAGGCGACGTCTGCAGGATGTACATGGGCACGAACGTCGCCAGGAGCAGCAGCTTGTCGGCCAGCGGATCGAGGAGCTTGCCCAGGTTGGTCTCGAGATTGCGCGACCGCGCCAGCTTGCCATCGTAGTAATCGCTGATCGCTACCACGAGAAACATCACGAAGCCGATCATGCGCCATTCGTACGAGTTCACGAACGGCAGCAACGCGACCACCGGCGCGAGGAGAATGCGTCCTGCGGAGATCGCGTTGGGAAGGTTCACGACCTGTTCCGCGCTACGCCAGCGCCTTCAGCACCAGCTTGCTCGTCGCCTTGAGCGTGTCGAACACACCATCGCCGGCGACCGCGACGCCCTCGAAATACGGGGCCCGTTCGATCCATTCTCCTGTCGCGAGCTGCTCAACCAGGTTCTCCCCCGCGTGATACGCGTCGGGTGTCACGCGCTGCTTCGCACTGTCCTGGATCTCCCATCCAGGATTCAGCTGCGACTGCAGTTCCTTGACGGAGGCCGTGTTCGGGAGATCGCGTTTGTTGTACTGGATCACGAACGGCATCTTCGTGAGATCATAGCCGTACTCCGCCATGTTGTCGTACAGATTCTGCATGGCTTCCTGATTCGCTTCCATGCGCTCGATCTGCGAATCAGCCACGAAGACGATGCCGTCCACGCCCTTCAGAATCAGTTTGCGGCTGGCATTGTAGTACACCTGACCCGGCACGGTATACAAGTGAAAGCGCGTCTTGAAACCGCGAATCGTGCCGAGATCGACGGGCAGGAAATCGAAGAACAGTGTGCGTTCGGTCTCCGTCGCGAGTGAAATGAGTTTCCCGCGCGTATCCGGCTTCACCTTGCCGTAGATGTGCTCCAGGTTGGTGGTCTTGCCACCCAGCCCCGGGCCGTAATACACGATCTTGCAGTTGATCTCGCGTGAGGCGTAGTTGATCATCGACATGGCTGTTCCTTCCTATTGAAACAGCTTGTCGATCTCGTCGTCAGCGCCGGCGAGAATGTTGGGTTGCTGCGGCTGCCCGGAGGCGCCGCGCGAAAAAACCTGCTCGAACAGGCGGGTGAGCTCGTCCACCGTCTGCTTCATCTTCAGGCGGACCAAGCCGAGCGTCGTCCGATTGTCGAAGAGCACCACGAGAATCACGCGCCGCGCGACGTCGGCGAGGTACATGGACTCCTTCTCGCCCTGGTGTAACAGCGTGCTGAAGTCCGTTTCGCCGATCAGGCGGGCCAGCTGATCGTTGGCGCTGAAATCGGCCGCCGTGAGCGTCGCAAACGCCGTCGCATCGAAGTTGGGCTGCTCCCCGACCGTCGCGACAAGCTGGCCGGAACGGTCCACCAGCAGCGCGCACCGGGCGTTGCTGTCGTACAGAAAGCGCTGCAACGAGTGAGTGATCGCACCGAAGTCATCCTCGGTAAACGACCAGCTGGCGGAGCCTACGGCCATGAGTGCTCTTCCTATTGGAGGATCAGTTCCATGCGTCGCAACGTCGCCTCTCCCCGCAGGCGCAGTCGGGGCACCCGCTCCCATCTGACGAAATCGCCGAGCAATCGCGCGTTCTCGATGCTCGTCTGCCCCGACAGATAGCCAAGCGCCTGCCACCGGCGCACGGCGTTGGGATGAAACAGGTCGCGCCGGCTGCGATACAGCAGGCGGCTCCAGCCCAGCCATCCGAGTGCGATCCCCCCGGCGAACACGGCCACGGCCAGCGCGACGCGGGAGCGCTCCTCCTCCACGCCAATGTCAACTCCTCTGCTCACGGCATCTCCCTGCGTGCCGAGAGTGCTTGAGCAATGGTCACGCCATCCGCGTATTCGAGGTCCCCCCCCACGGGCAGGCCTCGCGCGATACGCGACACCGACACGCCGTGCGGCACCAGCTGACGCTGAAGATACAGCGCCG
>JANNOC010000373.1:0-2873 GCA_031398865.1 Gemmatimonadota bacterium
GGAGGGGCTCGAGGTGTACCGCGGGCCCGCGGAGGCACCGGTAGCGTTCAGCCGCGGCGGAGCGGAGTGCGGCGTCATCGCCATCTGGACGCGCACGCCTGGCGGCACAAAGTGAGACGAGCCTTGCAGATCATCGCTTTCGCCGGAACAGTCGCGCTGACCGCGTGCATGCCCGGCGGAGATATCAGCGCACCGTCACCTCGGACCATCTTGGTGGACATCAGAGACAACTTCTTCCAACCTGACACGGTGACGGTCACGCGCGGCGGGCATGTGCGCTGGACCAACCGGGGACACAAGCTGCATTCGGTCATCGGGCACGCGGCGGTGTTGAGGAGCGGACTGATGCCACCCAGGACGTGGTTCGAGGCCCGTTTCGACGATCCTGGTACGTTCGATTTCCAATGCTCGCTGCACGAGGAGATGACCGGCACGGTGATCGTCCGGTAGCGACTGTCCAAGGGGGAGAGGAATTTCAGGGACGCGCTGGACGGCGCACGTTCGCCGACGCGTCCCAGCCCAACGCTCTTGTGCCCGGCGCGCGTACCCCCGTCTATTCGTCGGGGTGACAGATGCAGCGCAGCTTCCCTACGGTCCGAATACGGCCGCCGTCCGCCGTTTCCTGCAGCGTCTGGCCGCTCTCCCGCCGCGAAGCTGGGCCGATGCGGCACAGCGGTATGCGCGACTGCAGCGGAACGCCGCGTTCGCGAGTGCCGACGACGCACTTGCCGTCGCCATTGAGCGGAGCGCGCGAGACGATGCCCGACGCGCCGTCGTGGGGCCGCTCGTTCGGCTCGCCGCGAATGTATCGCAGGATCTCGGGGCGCACGGCGGCGATCCGGCGACGGACGCGGACGCGCTGGCGGAAAGCGCACTTGCCGCGGTGCTTTCGCTCATCGCCGAAGACCGACTCGCCCCGGACGCATTCGCGACGCTGTATGCACCGTTCAACGACGTGGTCCCTCGCGACACGCTGTAACCACGTCGGAGGCGTCGGTCTCACTTCTTGCGGCGCGCGTGACTAGCTCCCCTGCTCTTGGGCTGTTGCATCCCCAGTGAAAGGCTCAATATTGTCGCACTCTCCCGCTTCCTCGAGTCCGTCGTGACCCAGGCCCGTATCAGAAGGATCGGCAAGTACGAGGTCGAATCCGTCGTCGGTGAAGGCGCCATGGGCGTCGTCTACCGCGCCGTCGATTCGATGCTCAACCGCCGCGTGGCCATCAAGGTCATGAGTGATGCCATCGCCCAGAACACCGAACTGCGCGAGCGCTTTCTGCGCGAGGCGCAGGCCGCCGGGTCCCTCCAGCATCCCAACGTCGTCACGGTGTACGACTTCGGCGAGTTGGACGGGCATCTGTACATCGCGATGGAGTACGTCGAGGGCGAGGATCTCGAGGATCTGCTCGGATCGGAGATTCCGCTCCCGCTCGACGCGAAGTTGGAGCTCGTCATCGGCGTGCTCCAGGGACTCGCCTTCGCACACAAGCGTGGCGTGATTCACCGCGACATCAAACCGGCGAACATCCGCGTCGATCAGGATGGAAAGGCGCGCATCATGGATTTCGGCGTCGCGCATCTCGCCTCGTCCGACATGACGCGCACCGGCACGATGCTCGGCACACCGAGCTACATGGCGCCGGAGCAGATCGTCGGCGGCCCCGTCACGCCGGAGACCGACATCTTCTCGACCGGGGCCGTGCTGTACGAGCTGCTGACGAACGAGCGGCCGTTCAAGGGCGACTCGCTCCAGACGCTGATGTATCAGATTTTGAGCACGATGCCGCCGCCGCCCGGCAAAGTCGTACACGGGCTGCCCCCGGAGCTCGATCGCATCGTCATGCGCGCACTGCAGAAGGAGCCGAAGAACAGGTATCCACGGGCCTTGGAAATGGCGAACGACCTGTCCATGGTGCGGACAGCGAAAGGACACGACGGCATCGGCACCACACTCTCACTGCGCGCGACGATCGACAGTGCCATCGCCGACCGGCACGCCGGCGCTCGACGCACCGTCCGTCGGAGAAAACTGACCTCCCTCGCTGCCGGCGTTGTTGCCGCCACGCTGATGATCACCCTCGGGTACGCCGTGTGGCAGATGAACACGTCGGAGACCGGCCCGCCGCTTGCCGCGACGGCAGCGGCGGGCGCCGTTTCCCAGGCGGCAACCGGAAATCGCAGCGTGCCTAACGCGCCGATCTCCACATCTGATCCGGCCCCACCAGCGGTCAACCCCTCCATTCCCGCCGACAGCCCCCAGCGCTCGGCGCCCCCTCAGAGCGCGCCGAAGACCGCGTCGTCACCCAAGCCGGCCGGCGCGACGGCCACCGAGGTCGCGCTCGCCCGAAGTGTGCAACGTGCGGCGTTCGACGGGCGTCGCCGCGCGAGCGACGCGGGCGCCACACCGCTGCAACTCAGCGGTGGGGACAGTCACAACCGGACGGGTGAGGCACTTCTCGGTCGCGGGCGCACGCTCGAGGCGGCCGACGTCTTCAATCGCGCGGCCGCCGCATGGCACGCCGCCGAGCGGACCGCGCGCGGTGACGCGGCCGCCCGCACCGTGGCGGCATCGGTCGGCATGCCGTCGAGTATCGGGGTGGCGGTGACCGCACCAGCGCCGCGCCCCGCGGAAACGCAGGTGACCATCCCGATCGCACAGACCGTATCGCCTAACGCGGCGACGCCGCCACCCGCACCACCCCGAGCGCCGACGAATCCCGCGCCCGAGATCAGCTCAGTCATTGCGGCGTACGCGCGGGCGCTCGAGTCACGTGACATGGGCGAGCTCCTGCGGGTATACCCAGGCATGTCCGCCGATCAGCGCCGCAAATTCGAGGATTTCTTCCGTGCGACGCGATCGCTGCGCGCTGCGTTCC
>JANNOC010000382.1:0-1986 GCA_031398865.1 Gemmatimonadota bacterium
GCCGAGACGTAGCGGTCTTCGATGAGGCCGGTCGGCACGAGCCCGAGCGACCCCCACTTGTCGGGACCGACGGCGGGGACGATGACGTCCGGCGAGCGCAGCACGAGATCGGGCACGCCGATCGTCCAGTTGTCGCTGTTATCGAAATCCAGCGCGCGGGGCATATCGGCGGGGTTGCCGCGCGGCGCGCCGTTGTCGACCCATGTCGCGATCATCGCGATCTCGGTGTCGCTGAGCGACGGGTCCTGCTTGAAGTGCTGGATGCCGATGTTCTTCTCGACGAACCACGGCGGCATCACGCCGGCCCTCGGCCCAAGACCGGTCCGCGTCTTGATCGATCGCGCCCACGGCCGGACTTCTTCGTAGGTGGTCAACACCATCGGCGCGGCGCCGTTGGGCCGATGACACTGCTGGCAGCTGCGCTGCAGGATGGGCGCGATGTGTTTGGTGAATGTCACCGCGGCGACCGGCGCAGCCGATTGCGCGGCCGGAGCGCTCGGAATCAGGAAAGCCACGACGAGAGTAACGAGACCCGCTAGTGAGAAACTGGCCCGCATCGTGAACTCCTTCAGGAAAGCCGTCCACACTCCATGACACCCTTGCAAAATACGCCCGCAGCACCCGCGAGTAAAGCGGTAAATCCGGCGCGGGAGTATATACTGCCCCCCTTATGAACAAACTGTCGCGTCTCAGTGTTCTGACATCAGTCGTCGCGGCCGGCGTCGTCATCCTGATCGCCGGCGCCGCGGCGCAGCAACCACCGAGCAACTTTGTCGGTGGCAGTCCAACGCAGCTCGACGCCAAGGCGATCCGCACGTTGCGTTTGAAATTTCCCGCCGGCAGCCGATCGAACTGGCACAGCCACTCGAACGGTCAGTTGTTGATGGTCGAAGAGGGCCGCGGCCGAACGCAGGAACGCAGTGGAGCGTTGCTCGAAATGGGCCCGGGCGTGCCGTGGTTCACGAAGGCCGGCATCGAGCACTGGCACGGCGCCGCGCCGGATCAGGACGTGCAGCAGCTGACCATCTATGAGGGCGACGTGAAGTGGCTCGAGCCGGTCACCGATAGCGTGTATAAGGCTGCACCCAGAAAATAAGGTGCGTACGGGTGCGTACGGTTCCTAGGGTGCGTACCGTGCTTTGGTGCCTAAGGTGCTGGGTGCTTAGGTGCTGGGTGCTTGGGTGCTGGGTGCCAGTTGCAACGCGCAGTTCTTGCGACGCCGCTCCGGGACTAATGATTCAGTAATTGCCATGCGGAAACGACCGATCGGCTGAAAGCCGCGGAGAATCGATCATGTGCCGCCGGAACTCCGTTTGCAGTTCCGGTTCGGCATGGCGGGATTCAAGGGTTCTGAAGGCGAGGTGCTCAATCACTTCATCGACGCCGTCGACAGCGGCTATCTCTCGAAGGAGGAGTTTCCCCAATACGAGCACGCTGCGAAAAAAGCGTTGTGGCACTCTTGGCACCAAAGCACCGTACGCACCCTTGGAACCGTACGCACGGTACGCACCTTCGGTGCGCCCTATACTTAGGTATGGCAGTGCGCGCCCGCGTCGCCCGGCTGGTGGAGGAGATGCCGCGCGCGGCGCAGTTTCCCTCCCAGGGCGCGACGCTGTTCGTCGACCTCGAGCGCCGTGACACCGTTTCGGCATTTACGCCGCTCGCCGTCACCCGCACCGTGCTTGCCGGACGCGGCGCCAACATGTACTACCTGCACCGCTTGCTGGACGAGTCGCTGACGCCGCTCCACCCCGACATCCCGCTGATCTTCGGCTCGGGCCTGCTCACCGGCCTGGTGCCGAGCGCCGCCCGCGGCAATTGCACGTCGTGGTCGCCCGAGTCAGGCGTGCTGCTTGATTCCAACGCCGGCGATTATTTCCCGTCGTTCCTGCGGATGAACGGCTTCGACCACATCGTCGTCTACGGCAAGGCGCCGGCGTGGACCGCGATCGTGATCCGAGAGGGGGTCGTGACCCTCGAGGACGC
>JANNOC010000384.1:0-2706 GCA_031398865.1 Gemmatimonadota bacterium
GCCGCCCAGCATCGCCAGTGTCGCGGGAGCGCCGAGCAGTGGGAGCTCGGCGCCTCGCGACAGCACGAACGAGGACGCGCTGTCGTGCATCCGCTGCCACCGGTATGTCGGTCACTGGGTGCGGTGACGACGGAGTGCACACGCTCCCGCACTCGTCCGAGCACCGACCTCACCGCAGCCGTTCACCAGGTTTCGAGTCACCGGTCACCGCGGAGCACATCGCATGACGACCCCACCGCCCGAACGAGGGGACAAGGCGCACCGTCACTGGAGCACCAGCACCCTCGCCATCGTGGCGTCACTCACCGCCGTCGCGGCGGTCCTCGTCGCCGTTCTCCTCACCACGATCATGCGCCGACAGGACGAGGCGCGCAATCCGTTCTATCGCGTCGTCGCGGTCACCGACACGACCGAGGACCCGGCGGTCTGGGGGAAGAACTTCCCGCAGCAGTATGATGGCTACATGCGCACCGTGGACCAGGTGCGCACCAGGTACGGGGGAAGCGAGGCGGTGCCGCGCACGCCGACATCGGCCGACCCGCGATCTCTCGTCGCGCAGTCGCGACTCGAGGCGGACCCGCGACTGATCGATTTCTGGAAGGGATACGCCTTCTCCAAGGATTTCCGGGAGGAGCGTGGCCACGCCTACATGCTCGCCGATCAGGAGTTCACTGCACGACAGCAGGCGGCGAAGCAGCCCGGCACGTGCCTCCACTGCCATGGCTCGATGGTTGTCCCGTACCTGCGCGCAGGCAACGGCGACCTGACGAAAGGGTTCGAGGTGCTCAACCCCCTGCCGTATGCCGAAGCGCGCCAGATCGTGAAGCACCCGGTGGCGTGCATCGACTGCCACAGCCCCAGCACGATGGCGCTCCGCGTCACGCGCCCCGGCTTCATCGAGGGGATTCGCGTGCTCAAGGCAAGCGAAGGCGTCCCGAACGCGGCGAGCTACGACCCCAACACCATGGCGACGCGTCAGGAGATGCGCACGTTTGTCTGCGCGCAGTGCCACGTCGAATACCAGTTCAAGGGACCGGAAAAGCGCCTCGTCTATCCGTGGGCGAAGGGGCTGTCGGTCGACAGCATTCTTGCCTACTACGACTCGACCGGGCATTCGGACTGGACGCACGCGGTGAGCGGTGCGAAGGTGCTCAAGGCGCAGCACCCGGAGTTCGAGCTCTATAGCCAGGGGATCCACGCGCGCGCCGGCGTCGCCTGTGCCGATTGCCACATGCCGTATGAGCGCGTGGGCGCGATGAAGATCTCGGACCATCACGTGCGAAGCCCGGTGCTCAACATCAACCGTGCATGCCAGACGTGCCACAAAGTCTCCGAGGAAGAACTGAAGTCGCGCGTGGAGACAAGCCAGGGCCGCACGTACGAGCTGCGGAACGTCGCGCTCGACGCCGTCCTGCAGCTGACGCGCGGCATCGCGGCAGTGGCGGCGCGCGACAGCAGTGACTCACGGCTGGCGACGGCGCGCAATTTTCAGCGGCGGGCGCAATTCTTCACCGACTTCATCGAGGCGGAGAACTCGATGGGATTTCATGCGCCGCAGGAGGCGGCGCGCGTTCTCGGGCGGGCGATCGACTACGCCCGTCAAGGAGAGATCGCATTGCGTGGTGCCGACGTTCCCCCGGTGACGCGACGGCGCTGAGCGATCGGGCATGATTCATTCTGAGGGATACGGTAGGTCGTCCTGCTATCGTGGCGGGTAGGAAGCAGGTGACCCGCCTAAGGATCGGCGCGCCTACCCCGCCCCGGCCGCGCGGAATGGCTCGACGGCCACCAGGAGGCCGAAGAGCGCCTGCACCACGCCCACGCTCAGTACCGTGACGTCCGGCCGGGACCGCCAGAAGCGCCATCCCAAGGCAGCGATGATGGCCCCGGTGACGACAAGAATAAGGAAGAAGCCCAAAACGTGGTGGGTATAGGCCACTCGACTCCCACCGATGGCGTGAGCGGCGTAGAGGTGACCCAGCAGGCCAAGGGCGAGGAATACGAATCCGACCCACATACGGAGCCGACTCGCGGGACTGTCGGGCGTGTCCGGTGTAACCATGGCGCCTCCTCTTAGGTTCGCAGGGCACTACGGTGGGCGGGCCGGGAGGGATTCCGATGTTCGCCACGCGGGAGCCGGGGCCGTAGTTCATCGCTCTTGCCCGCGAGCGGCGGCTACCTTCGCGCGCCTGTCGGCTGCAGCGCCTCGTTATGCCGCACCGCGGCGCGAACCGCGATGCAACGCTTCCACAACGGCTTCCGGATTGCGCGCCGTGACGCGGAGCAACGCCAGTGCCGGTCCGTCCGGAGTGCGACGTCCCTGCTCCCAATTGCGTAAGGTAGCCACACTCACGCCGATCATCAGCGCGAATTCCACTTGCGATTGGCCCAACTCACCCCGCAGCGTCTTCACGTCCGCCGGTTTGAACGTCGTAGCGCGGGCCGGTTGCCGCCGCCCTCGCCGGATCTGACCCGCCTGCCGAACGCTCCTCAGCAAATCGTCGAAGGCGGCCGCTTTCATTTGAACTCCTCCCGAACCAAGCGAGCGAGCGCCCGCACCTGGGCGCGCGTCAGATCGCCCTGCTCGTTCTTGGCATACGTAAAGAGCATGTAGCACACGTGCTCTTCGACCGCCCAGTAGTAAATCGCTCGAATGCCCCCGCGCTTGCCTCGACCCGCCGCACCCCAGCGTAGTTTTCGCAACCC